>JBKHCQ010000109.1:0-10083 GCA_046541755.1 Anaerolineales bacterium
CGCGACGCAGCGGCGCATCCGGCGGCAGCGTCATCAGGAAGTAGAGGGCAAGTTCGTGGCAGGCATAGCCCGCGTAGGTGAAGAAATTCTCCGTGATCCAGAGCAGGCGGCCCACCTCCACTTGGATGCCCAACTCCTCCTGCATCTCGCGGGCCAGCGCCTCGCTGGCGACCTCGCCCATCTCCACGCGCCCGCCGGGCAGCGCCCAGAAGTCGTCATCCTGAGAGCGATGGATCAGCACGCGGTCGCGATCCATAGCCACGCCGGCCGTCCGGTAGATAAAGCGGCGGTCTGTGCGTTCTATTTGGAGTATTGGGGCGTTATCCATTTATCAAATGCCTCCTACGTGAGAACTAAGCAACGGCGCCGGTGATAACAGAGGCCCGCGCCGGCGAGGATGAGCCACGCGGCCATCGCGGCCAGGCCGAGGCCCAAACGCAGGGAGCGCGGGAAGAAGCGCATCTCAACGCGGTGCTCGCCCGGCGGGACGATCACACCCCGGAAGATGCCGTCGGTCTTGTAGATGGGCGCGGGCGCGCCATCGACCCACGCGCGCCAGCCGGGATAGTGCATATCCGAAAGCACCAGCAGCGCCGTCTCGGAGGTCGTCACGCCGAAGGTCGCGCGGTTGGGACGATAAGCCCATACTTCGATGGTACCGGCGCCCGTCCCCTCGCCCGCGCTCTCCAAATCCGGGCCACCCTCGACGGTCGCCACGCGCGCCGGATCGAAATCCGCCGCGAAGATGATCTCGTTGGCGGCCTCGATGGTCGCGACCGGCGCCGTGTCGTAAACGAGCCAGACGCGATTCATCGCGTTGGTGTTGAGGTGTAGATCAATCGTGGCGTTCTCCTCGAAGACGGGCCAGATGCCCTCGCCGCCGGGTTGCGCGCCCTGCGGCACGACGATGTACTTGCAGCCAAAGAGCTGATAGGCGGGCGCGCCCTTGTGCGGCACGGCCCAGTAGAATTGCGTGTAGGAGAAGAGTTCCATCGGATTGCCAGAGCCTTGGGGGCACTCGAAGCCCGCCGCTTGGAGCGCGGCCGGCGACCACAGGCCGCGCGCGGCAGCGTCCACATCGACGCGGAACCAGCCGGGATCGGCGCGCAGGTAGGCAATGGCCGCCTCGCGCGAGGTCGCGTCGCCCGCCGGCTCCATCTCCACCAGCGCGCCCATCGCGACCAACTCGGCCAGGAGCAGCAGCGGCAGACCCGCCCGCCAGCAGGGCCGCTCCATCGCCGCGATCCAACTGATGATGGCGGTCACTTCCGCCAACAGCGCCGCGAGCTGCAATCCTAACCGCGCCTGCGCGCGGGGATCGCCCGCCGGTACGCCCTGCACCAACGTCGGCGCGTACATCCACAGCAAGACGCCGCCAAACATCAGCGTGATGACCCAGCCGCGCTTGAGCAACTCGTTGCTGAGGGAGAGCCATTGCTCGCGGTTGTAATCCACATCCGGCGGCGCGGGGGTCAGCAAGGCCGCGACGCCCAGCGCCGCAGCAATCGCCAGCACAAACGAGAGCAGGTAGATGGCCCGCGCCGTCTTCCACGCCGCATCGAAGAGCGGCAGCGTCGCGACGCGCGGGTAGATCGGCCCCTGATAGCCCAGGGCGAAGAGATAGGCCAGCAGCCCCAATCCCGCCAAAAACCAGACGCGGCGATCCAAAAGGTGACTGAGCAGGCCCAAGACGGCCAGATAGAGCGCCGCCGCGCCGATGTAGCCGCTCTCGACGCGGTTCCACGCGGGCCAGAAGGCCGTGACGCCGCGCCCGTGATAGGCCGGCGTGATGAAATCCACGAGCATCTGCGGGGGGAATTCGTAGCCCCGGCGCAAGGCCTGGGGCACAAGCGAGCGCTCGGTGTGGGGCAGCCGCTCGAGGCCCGGGAGGATGCCGGGCGCAGCCAGCGCCGCGCCCAAGATCCCCACCAAAGCCAGGCGCGCCAACCGCCGAGGGCCATGCTCGCGCCCGCCCTCCAGCACCTGCCAGAGCGCGTAGGCGCCCGTCGCCAGCGCGGCGTACATCGCGGCCTGCCCGTGTCCCGAAAGGACGAGCGCGGCCAGCGTCAGCGCGGCGATGGGGATGGCCCGCGCGCGGCGGGCGGCGTGATCGACGGCCCACCAGGCCCACGGCAGCCACGCCAGCGCGTCGTTGAACTGGGGATGGCCCAAGTGCGCGATGAAGGGATCGGCGAACATATACGCGAACGCGCCCACCAACGCCGCAGCGGGCCGCAATCCCCAGACCGGCGAGCGCCGCAGATAGAGATATAATCCGCCGCCGGCCAACCACAGCGAGAACATCCCCCGCGCCAGCACCAGCCAATCGGGCAGGGGCGAGACCAGGAAGAGCGGCCAGTTAAGGGGATTGAGCAGGCCGTATTGGCTCTCGGCGATGATGGGATCGCCGGCCATCAGGCGGGTGCTCCACAGCGGGAAACTGCCGCGCCGCACCCACTCGCTCACGTAGGCCCAGACGGGAGTAAGCTGTCCCCAGAGATCGCCGCCGCCGCGCGGGAAGCGATACCCCGCCAGCCACACAGGCCAGAAGAAGAGCAGCGTCGCCGCCGTGATGAGCAGGACGGCCTTGAGGTCGCGCGCGAAATCGGGTCGCAGACTGAGCCAGCGCTTGATGCGTTTCATCCAATTCATTCGATTCGCACCCGCGTGAGCGTCATCGCTTCGCGCGGCATCTGCCCCACCTCCCAGGTGATGGGCAGGTGCTCCAGCGCGCCGCTCTCATCCACGCGATAGATCGCCACGCGCAGATCGTAGGCGGCGGGATCGACCGTCGGGTCGATGGCCAACCGGCGCGTCTCCGTGATCCGCTGGCCTGCTTCCCAGGCGGATGTGGGCGCCTCGCCGTCGCGGGGCCAGGCATCGGATTGCGCCGCCTTCCGCCACTGGGCATCGATGAGTTGCACGGAGATCGTGTAGTCGGCGGGGATGGGCGCCGCGCAGGCCCAGTGGAGCGTGACGGTGATACGTTCACCGCGCTCGGCGATGACCTCGCTCACGTCGTAGCCGCGCAGGACGATCCCCTCGCCAAAGCGGATCGCCGCCGGGTTGGGGACATCGCTATCCGGCGCCACCAGCGCGATCTCGCCCAAGCGCAGGGTCGATTCCAAGGGCGAACTGCCCTCCCAGGCCTCCGCGCCCGTGGATTGCGGCCCGCGCGCGATGGGCAATCGCAGGCCCGACGCGGTCTCGTAGACGCCGACCGCCACGTGGAGGGTGTCCGGCGCGTAGGCCATCGGCGGCGTGGCGATGCGATACTGCTCGGTCCACGTCTGGCCCGGGGCGAGCCACATCGTCGAGATCAACCCGCGCCCCGGGAAGGCATCCCGCTGGGCGATGATGCGCTCGCCGCGGCCCACGAGATGCACGAAGATCGAGTGATCGGTCGCGGTGGGACTAAGCGCCTCCCAGTGCAAGGTCAGGCGCACCGGCTCGCCGGGCCGCACCACGTCGGATGCGATCTCGTAGCCGCGCAGGCGGAGCACCTCCCCAAAGCTGTGATCCAAGGGATGCGCTAACTCGGTCGTGGCGACGGGGGGAGGTCGATACGCGGGCAGAATCCACGCGGGCAGCGCGATGACGCTCAGGCTCAGCAGGAAGGCGGCCAGATCGAGCGCGACGGTGCGCCGGTAGGACGCGGCGCGGCGCGGAATCCACGCGGTCAGCCCCCACACCAGGGCGAGCGACCACATCGGGATGGCGGAGAAGATCAAGCGCCCCTGCGACGACCACGTCACGGTGGCCCAGCGGATCCAGGAGACGAAAATCGCGGCCGGCCAGGCCCACGCCAACGCCCGCGCGGCGGTGAGGGCATCCCAGGTGAAGGGCCAAAGACGGAAAGCAGAACGTAGTGCGTAATTCTTAATCCCCGATTCTCGACTCTTAATTCTTAATTCTTTTCCCGTGAGCCAAAACAAAAACCGGAGAAGCAAACCGCCGAGGGCCGCGAGCGCGACGGTGTTGAGAATCGTGTAGGCCCAATCGGGCATGGGGACGTTGAGGCCGCCGAAGTTGCCCCAGTAGCCCGCCGCGAAGGCGAAGCGCTCGTCCCAGAGCTGCGCGAAATCGGCGGGGACGTCGCGCGCGCCCAGCACGGCGTAGAACGCATTGAGGCCCAGCCAATCGCCGTAGAGGCGGAAGTTGCGGTAGAACCACCAGCCGGAGATCGCAAGCGCGGGCGCGAGGATCAAAAGCATATCGCGCAAGGCGGTGGGAATATGAGGAATGATATTACGTATTGCGGATTGCGTAGTGCGTAGTGCGGTGTGCTCCCTACTCCCTACTCCATCCCCCCTACCCCGCGCCTTCTGCCACACCTCCCAGGCGATGGTGGCGGCGGCCAGCGGCAACAATCCGATGGCCGTGGCTTTGGTCAACAGTCCCAGGCCGATCACGGCGCCTAATCCCAGATAGAATTTTACCGTTCGGACCGGCCTCTGGCCGCGACCGCGTAGGGCGGATTGGGAATCCGCCGCGTCGGAATGCCATCCCTCGGCCATGGGGCCTTGGGGCCACAGGTCCGACCTACCTGCCTTGACCCGGCGAATCATCATCAGGAGCGCGAGGCTACAGAGCGGCACGATGAGGTTGTCGTTGTTGACGGAGGCGCTGATGAAGAGGTACATCGGCGTGAAGGCGTGGACGGCCGCGACGACGGGCGCCAGCCACGGCGGATGCGGGAACAGCTCGCGGACAATGGCCCAGGTCAAGGCGACGGCCCACGCGCCCAGCGCCACCGAGAGGAAGCGCACCAGGTGCACGGCCAGCGCGGTTCCCTGCCACGGGAACTGTCCCAGATTAGGATCGTGGACGATCAGGTTGACGTTGCTGGCGTCGGACGTGATCTCGCCGGCGGCGACGTGCGGATTGAGATGCCGCACCGCGTCCATATCCGCCGTATCGATCCAGAAGGTGAGCGCCGCGCCTAATGCGTAATAGAGCGGCGGCTGACTGGCCTCCTGACGCCACGGGCCGCTCTCGGCGCCCGGCTCCAGCGGTTGGACGGGGAGATCCCACTGCTCGGCGATGTGCGCGACCATCGGGTAGTGCCACAGTTCATCCGAGGCCTCGAAGAGCGGCACCTTAACGCTGTAGACGACGCCCAGCACCAGGAAGAGAGCCACAATAACCATCATGGGCCACGGGGGAAGCCGCAGCTTCCAACCCCCAATGTCCAACGTCCAGCCTTCCCCCGAATGGATGCCCCGCTTCTCCTCAGCCGTCACGCAACCCCCTCGACTAACTTGCGGAAGAAATCGCCCGTGTGGGCCGCGATCCGATCCCACGAGAATTCCTCGGCTAAGGCGGCGGCCTGCGCGCCCAAATCGGCTCGCAGGACGGGCGCTTCCCACAGGCGGCGGATGGCCTCCGCCAGCGCGTCAGGATCTTGGCGCGGGACGAGGAGGACGTTTTCGCCATCGCGAAGCTGCGGCGTTTCGATTTGTGGCTCGGTGGTGACAATCGCATTGCCGTGCGCCAGCGCCGCGTGGAGCGTGCCTCGTCGCAGGTTGGCGCCGTCGCGGTAGGGCAAGGCGCACAGATCGACGGCCAGCAGCGCCGCCGACACCTGCGGGGGCGAGGTGAAGCCGGTGCGATCCACGCGCTCCTCCAACCCGCGCTCACGAATCAGCGCATTGATGCGCTCGGCATAGCGCCGGTTGGAGACATCGCTGCTGCCCGTCCGCCCGCCGATGAAGAGGAGATGCGCGGGCAACCCCTCGTCCCCATGCACAAGCTGCGCCAGCGCCTCGATCAGCGTCTCGATGCCCTTGCTCTCGTTCAAAAAGCCAAAGAAGCCGATCAGCAAATCATCGGGCGCGAAGCCCTTCTCCGCGCGCCACTGCGCGGGATCGTACTGCTCCGGCGGGCAGGGCGCGATGTTGCTGCCGATGGGGATCAAGCGCACGGGCGGATATGCTTCCCCCTCCAGCTCGCGCGTGAGTTCCATATAATCCACATCGTTGGTGACGATGACGCCCTGGCTGTACTGCGCCAGTTGCCAGACGGCCCATTTCCGCAGCGGGCCGGCCTTGGGGAAGATGTAGGGCGGCATCAGATCGTGATAGGTGACAACGACGGGCATCGAGAGATGCTTGCGCTGCCAGCGCGGATAGAGATTGATGCCGCAGCGCAGTTGATAGGCCGCGGATTGATATTGGATATTGACAATGTCCGGCTCGACCTCCCGGAGCCAATCCGTGATCCCGCGGTACGATCCCCAGCCCCAATCGTCGATCAGATAATCGGCCCGCGCGCCCGATTCGCGATAGAGCGGGGGGATGCTCCCCGCTACCGTGGAGGTCAAAATGCGCAGGTCATGGCCCAGCGCGCTCAGAGTTCGGCTCAGATGATGGGTGAAATCCCCCACCCCGCCCTCCATCGGGGGATATTCGCCTGTGATAATCGCAATACGCATAGTTTCCCTCTCCTCTCCCGTGTGATCAACACAATAACTCAAGATAATCCAATGCCTCGTAACGCTATTCTATCGGAAAATGGCGCTAATCCAAGGGCGCTTGTTTCTCCTGCCACTCTTCAGTATAATGATTTTAACGGAGCTGAAAACAATTCACTTTAGCGTATAAGATAATCAGGAAAGGTAAAGGAGCTTCTGATGAAACAGTATAGACGATGGGCTTGGATTGGATGGTTCTTACTTTTGACCTTGGCATGTAACTTTGGACGAGGCGCGCCGGAGCCGGGGGAGGTGACGCCCGAAAAAATCGTGACCTCCGAGGCCAGCGGGGAAGGCGCGACCTTCTCGCTGGAGATCAGCAATCAGACGCCTTACGAAATCTGCTATATCTTCATCTCAGAGAGTGATGCGGAGTACTGGGGCGATGACTGGCTGGCCGACGAGGGCGTCATCGGCGTCGGCGAAGTGTGGATTTTCGAGGTGCCGGAAGGCTCTCACGATGTGCTGGCTCAGGATTGCGAGCAGGTGCCGCTGGGCACAGCGTGGGAGGTCGATACGGCGCGGACGATAACCTTAGGCGGGGACAATGTCGTGCCTCTCCGCGTGGTGAACGACACAGACACGGACATCTGCTATATGTTCATCGCGGATGTCTCGCAGGAGGAGTGGGGCGAGGATGAGTTGGGCAAATGGGAGGTTATTGATCTATCCGGCGGGGAGCGCATCTTCTTCGTGGAACCGGGCGTCTACGATCTGATGGCCGCCGACTGCGATTCCAACACCCTGGAGGAGACCTACGATGTGGAGATCCGCGCGGAGGAGTTGTGGCGCGTCACCGGCGCCGGGACGGCAGGCGACGACGAACCGGCAGGCGGCGACGAACCGCCGCCGAGCAGCGGCGAGGATTTCACGCTCTCGGTGGTCAATGAGATGGTCGAGGACGTCTGCTACGTCCACATCTCGCCGACCAACGCCGATACGTGGGGCGACGATTGGCTGGGCAATGATGACACCATCGGTGTGGGAGAGAGCCGGGACTTCTTCGTCGAGGCCGGCTCCTACGATGTAATGTTGGCCAATTGCGACGAAGCCGTCGTGGAGACGGGATGGAGCATCGGATCGGACACGACGATGCGGCCCGGCAGCTCCGGCGACATCCCCCTGGAGGTGGTTAACGAGAGCAGCGCCGATATCTGCTACCTCTACATCTCCCCCACCACCTCCGATGAGTGGGGCGAGGATTGGATGGGCGAGCAGGAGATCATCTCCCAGGGCAGCGCGCGCATTTTCTACGTCGATGCCGGGAGGTATGATATGACGGCGGAAGATTGCGACGGCGAGATATTGGCCGAGGAAAATGAGGTCAACATCCAGGAGTGGTTCACCTGGACGCTGTCGGACTGAGCAGATTAAGGTGCAACGCACTTGAACTAGGAAGACCGGGAAGACAACGCATCAGGCAGTATATGCCTGGTGACAAGCCCAAAAGTGCGCTGCACCTCAAAACGGTTACGTTTGTTGTAACAGGAGATGTAAGTGTGAGACCAGAATTATTTGCGCTGCTGACGGCGATGGCGTGGGGCGTCGGCGGGTACTTTGAGAAGAAGGGGCTGCATCTGGGCCATCTTTCGCCCCAGATGGGCATTACCATTCGCACCGGCGTGGCGCTAATCGTGCTGAGCGTGGCCAGCTTCCCACAATGGAAGACGGTCGCGCAGGCCGGTCCCCAGGCGCTGGCGATGATGATCATCGGCGGCGGCGTGATCGCCGGCTCCGTGGGGATGCTCTCGTTCTACGCGGCGCTGAAAGGCGCGGATTCCCTCGTGCAGGTGATGCCCATCGCCTTCACCTCGCCCCTCTTCAGCGCGTTGATGAGCATCCTCTTCGGCGGCGAATCGCTGACCTGGCAGGAGGCCCTAGGCATGGCGATGACCGTCGGCGGCATCGCCATCTTGACGACGGCTAAAACCTGATCTTGTCAACGCGGCCCATCTTTCTATGATCACCCATCTATTCACCGGACACTTCGTAGCTCACGGATAATCACGGATTAACCCAGATATTTTTTGATTTTTATCTTGCGGGAATAGTTATAACAGGAATACCAAGGCCAAAAATTTGGCCTTAAACTCGTCCCCATAGACGTGAGGGGGTCAAAACGCGCGCCAAGTTGGGGAACTTCGCCAACGGAAGATATAAAATCCGTGGGATCCGTGAAAATCCGTGAGCTGTTTTCAAAAAGTGTCCGGTAGCTAGATCTTAAATGGAAGATGGTTATCTAAAAAATTACAACTCAACCCAATCAACCACCATAAGGAGTGCTAGATGCCAGCGATAGAAGTCAGTTCTGGAATTTACTGGATCGGGGTGAACGACCGCACGACCGATCTCTTTGAGGGATTATGGCCCATCACCAGCGAGGGGGTCTCCTACAACGCCTACGTGATCGATGGGGAGAAGAAGGTCTTGGTCGACCTGGCCAAGGATATGAAGGGCGACGCGCTGTTGGCCCAAATCGCGGAGATCGTCGATCCCCAGGCTTTGGATTACATCGTGATCAACCACATGGAGCCGGATCACACCGGCGTGCTGCGCACCTTCCATCGCCTCGCGCCCGACATCAAAGTGCTCGCGTCGCCCCGGGCGGAGAAGATGCTCGCCAGCTTCTACGAAATCGAGAAGAACGTTCACTTCGTAGAAGATGGCGAGACCTTGGACTTAGGCAGCCACGAGTTAGTTTTCTATCACACGCCGATGGTGCATTGGCCGGAGACCATCATGACCTACGAATCCAACCAGAAGGTGCTCTTTAGCTGCGACGCCTTCGGCGGCTACGGCGCATTGCAGGGCGCGATCTTCGACAGCGATTGCAAGAGCCTGCGCTTCTACGAGGACGAGGCGCTGCGCTATTACGCCAACATCGTCTCGCTCTTCGCGCGGCCCGTCCTCAAAGCCATCGCCAAGTTAGCGGAGGTGGAGATTGACGTCGTCGCCCCCTCACACGGCCTGATCTGGCGCGAGCACCCAGAGCGGATCATCGAACTGTACAAGAAGTGGGCGGAATACGCGATCGTCGGCCCGGAGGTGGGCGTGACGCTGGTCTACGGCACGATGTACGGTCACACCGAGGTGATGGTCGATGCAATAGCGCAGGGCATCGCGCGCGCCAATGTGCCGGTCAATATCTTCGACGTGCGCCACAGTCACGCCAGCTATATTCTGCCCTCGATTTACGCGCGGAAGGGCGTCTTGGTCGGCGCCCCCACCTACGAGGGGGAACTCTTCCCCCCGATGGCCCACCTGCTGGACATCGTCAATCGCAAGCGGATTCGCAATCGCATGGCGGGCTACTTTGGGAGCTACGGTTGGAGCGGCGGCGCGCGGCGCGAGCTGGAGAAGTGGGCCGAGGAGCTGCACTGGGATGTAAGCGAGGCCTGGGAATTCCCCGGCAGCCCCACCAGCGAGACCTTAGAAAAGGGCGTCGAGCTAGGCTATCGCTTCGCGCAGGCTGTCAAAGAGAGCATGTGACCCTCCGCCCCTCAAAAACCCGATTCACAAAAAGCGAAGATGCCTCACAGAACCTTGAGGTATCTTCGCTTAATGCTAAAGGGTGAGGGCTGTACATTGTTGGGAGCGGCGGCTGATCATCG
>JBKHCQ010000110.1:0-9962 GCA_046541755.1 Anaerolineales bacterium
GAAAAGTTAATTTACGAACGTTCCGTTCCCGGACGAAAGGGCGTCCAGCCGCCCGCCTTGGATGTGCCAGAAAGCGAACTCCCGACCGAGCTGCTCCGTGAGGAGCTGCCCTTGCCCGAAGTCAGCGAAATCGACATCGTGCGCCACTACCTGCGCCTTTCCCAACTCAACTACGCCATCGACAAGGGCATCTACCCGCTCGGCTCCTGCACGATGAAGTACAACCCCAAGATCAACGAGGCAACGGCGCGGCTGCCCGGCTTCACCGGCGCGCATCCCCTCCAGCCTGCGGAGAGCGTCCAGGGCGCGATGAAGCTGATGTACGAGCTGCAAGAATCCCTCAAAGAGATCGGCGGCTTTGCGGGGGTGACGCTCCAACCGGCCGCCGGCGCCCATGGCGAGCTGACGGGCATTTTGATTATGCGAAAATATCATGAAGATCGCGGCGATACAAAGCGCGACACCGTCCTGGTGCCCGATTCCGCGCACGGCACGAACCCCGCGACCACGAGTATGAGCGGCCTGCGCGTCGTGGAGATCCCCTCCGATGAGCGCGGTAACGTCGACCTCGACGCGCTGGAGGCGCAAATCTGCGATCGCGTCGTCGGGCTGATGATCACCAACCCCAACACACTGGGCCTGTTCGAGGAGGATCTCACCCACGTGATCGAGCGCGTGCATAGTTGCGGCGGCCTCGTCTATGGCGACGGCGCCAATATGAACGCCCTGATCGGCGTGATGCGCCCCGGCGACGCGGGCATCGACGTGATGCACTTCAACCTCCACAAGACCTTCAGCACCCCGCACGGCGGCGGCGGCCCCGGCAGCGGCCCCGTGGGCGTGGCCGAGCACCTGCGCGATTTCCTCCCTGGCCCCATCGTCGCGCTGGACGAGGAGCGCAGCACAGACGAACGCCCCTTCTACACCTTCACGACGCCGCCTAAATCCATCGGGCGCGTCAAATCCTTCTGGGGGCACTTCGGCGTCATCGTCCGGGCCTACACCTACATCCGCATGTTAGGCGCGGAGGGCCTACGTCACACCGCCGAGCACGCTGTCCTCAACGCCAACTACCTGCTCAGCCGGACCAAGAACACCTACTCCCTGCCCTACGACCGCATCTGCAAGCACGAGTTCGTCGTCGAAGGTCACCTCGCGGACGCCCCTGACGTCCACGCCTTAGATATCGCCAAGCGCCTGATCGATTACGGCGTCCATCCGCCCACCAACTACTTCCCCCTCATCGTCAAAGAGGCGCTGATGATCGAGCCGACGGAGACGGAGAGCAAGGATTCCCTGGACAACTACGCCGACATCCTCCTGAAAATCGCCGAGGAAGCCAAGTCCTCCCCGGATCTGCTGCACGAAGCGCCGCAGAACGCGCCCGTCCGCCGTCTGGATGAAACCCAGGCTGCCCGCGCCCCCGTCCTCCGCTACGAACACCCCACGGAGAAGTAAACCAACCGAATACCGGTCAAAGTTCAACCTTGCGGGGGTTTCGCGCCATCACAACCCTCGCAAGGTTGGCTTTTACATTCCCTTCATCTACTCTATCTACTCTATCTGCTAAATCTGCTCTATCTGCTGAGTGTTGACAACCATCTTCGCCAAAGTTATAATGCCTCCGCTCTCAGGACGATCTCAACCCACTGAGGCACCCACACAAAAGCGACAAAGAGGTAGGAGGCATCAATGGTTCAATACATTCGGACCGAAAAGTTCAATATAGAAAAATTAAGACACAACCCTGAATTGGAGCGCTTTCTCAAATTCGCCGTCGTGGGCATCATCGGCGCGTTCGTCGACTTCGGCATCTTCAACCTATTCCACACATGGCTGGGCTGGCACAAAGCGCTCGCCAATACCATCTCCTTCACCTGCGCGGTCCTCAGCAACTTCACGTGGAATCGCTACTGGACCTACCCCGACTCCCGCTCCAAACCGATCCGCGCCCAACTGGGGCAATTTTTCGTCGTCAACTTAGCCGGATGGGCCATCAACACCACCATCCTGCTCTTGCTCAGCGGCCCACTGACCAACTTGGCCCATAGCATACTCTTCGATCTCACGGCGCATCAGGCCGAAAGTCTGGGCGCGAACGGGGCCAAACTCATCGCCACCGGCGTGGTGATGTTCTGGAATTTCTTCATCAATCGATTTTGGACCTATAACGACGTGTGATCAGCTATGACCTATAAAATCAGTGAAGCGTTGACCCCCACCCCATCCGCGCCCCCGGCATCACCGGCAGCCGAAGAACGATTGGCCGCCATCCGCGCGTTTGTCCGCCGCCGCCTTAAAAAGAAGGCGCGTCGGCGCCATGGCAAGAGCGCCGCGGCCGACCTGCGCTGGCAACACAGCCTGCGCGTCAGCCGCTACGGGCAGATCATCGCGGAGGCCGAGGGCGCGGACGTGCATCTGACGACGGTCACGTGCCTGCTGCACGACAT
This sequence comes from Anaerolineales bacterium, assembly GCA_046541755.1. GTDB lineage: Bacteria > Chloroflexota > Anaerolineae > B4-G1 > SLSP01 > JAAAOZ01. Next base: position 2,451 of record JBKHCQ010000110.1, read on the forward strand.
CGCCCGCTTCGATCCGGGCGCCACGCAGGATCACGGGCGGCTGGGCGCGCAGATCGCGCGCAAACGCCTGCATCGCTGGGGCTATGCGCCGCATGAGATCGAAGCGATTAGTTACGCCATCGCCGTCCACGTCGATGAGCCGCAGCCCAAGACACTGCTCGCCCAAATCCTGGCCGACGCCGACGACATCGACCGCTTCGGCCCCTACCGGACGTTGACGCGCTGGGGCCGGCGCGCCTTGGACGACTACGCCGCCGCTATCGAAGCCGCGCGGGCGCATCTCCAGATGTGTCGCAGCTATCAGCAGACGCCCACGATGCACACGCCCACCGGCCAGCAGCTTTTCGATGCCCAGGTAGCGTGGCGCATCGATTTCTTCACCGCGCTGATCGCCGAACATCAAGCCATCCACACCCCCGGCGCGTCCTGACGAGGGCGCAACCGCTTTTGGAGTCAAAGCCGCTATGCACATCGCCATTGATTACACCGCCGCCGCCCGGCAGGGCGGCGGCATCGGCCGCTACACGCGCGAGTTAGTGCGCGCCATCTTAGCCGCCAACCCCCGCCACGCTCTCACCCTGCTGGTCGCGATGGGCGGGCTGGGCGCCGCCTGGGCGGAGCAGAAGGCTCAGCTCCAGGATAGCGCCTCCGGGCAACTGCGCTTCTGCGAACTGCCCATCACCGACCGCTGGATGGCGCGCCTTTGGCAGCAACTGCGGCTACCCCTGCCGGCGGATCTCGTCACCGGCCCCATCGACCTCTTCTATTCGCCGGACTTTGTCCTCCCGCCGCTGCGCCGCGCCACCCGCGCCGTGCTCACCGTCCATGACCTCACCTTCCTCCGCCACCCGGAGACCTTCCCGCCCAAGCTGCACGCTTACCTCAAGCGCGCCGTGCCCCGCAGCATCCGCCGCGCCGATCATATTTTGGCCGATTCGGAGGCCACGCGCGCGGATCTCATCGCGCTCTTAGATGTCCCCGCCGCGAAGATCACGCCCCTGTATTGCGGCGTGACCCCGCGCTTCACGCCGGAACCCGCGCCGGGCGAGCGCGAGCGCCTCCAGCGCCGCTATCAGATCGGCGACGCGCCGTATATTTTGGCCGTCGGCACGATCCAGCCGCGCAAAAACTATCGTCGTCTGATGGAAGCGTGCGATCCGCTCGCGGCGCAGCGCGATCTCAGCCTGGTGCTGGCCGGCCAAACGGGCTGGCTGGCCGGCCCTATCGCGGCGGCCGCCGCCGAGCGCCCCTACGTCCACCTGATGGGCTACTTCGAGGACGAGGATCTGCCCGCGCTCTATCGCCAGGCCGCCGTGTTGGCCTTCCCCAGCCTCTACGAGGGATTCGGCCTGCCGCCTTTGGAGGCGATGGCCTGCGGCACGCCCGTCGTCGCCTCGAACGTCTCGAGCGTGCCGGAGGTCGTCGGCGAGGCCGCGCTCAGCATCGACCCGCTGGACGTCGCGGGCCTGACAATAGCCCTGCGCCGCGCCCTGGACGACGCCGCCCTCCGCGCCCGTCTGCGGGAGGCCGGCCTGGCGCAAGCGGCCAAGTTCACGTGGCCGCGCGCCGCCCGCGCGTGGTTAGAGCTGATCGATCAACTCAATCAACTCGACCCGACAGGAAAAGGAGAGAGCGCATAGATGTTGCCCCCACGCCATCGCCGCTATTGGATTCCCGTACTGTTAGCCACACTGGCGATGAGCGCCTTTCTGTTAGCCCTGGCGCTCAACAATGTCGCCGCCGGATTCCCCCTGGATGACGGCTGGATTCATCAGACCTACGCCCGCAACTTGGCGCTGCGGGGCGAGTTCGCCTTCGTGCCGGGGAAGCCCAGCGCCGGATCCACCGCGCCGCTGTGGACGCTGCTCCTCACGCCCGGCTACTGGCTGGGCCTGGCGCCGTTCATCTGGACGTGGACGTTAGGCGCGCTGACGCTGATCGGTACCGCGCTTGCCGGCGCCGCCTTGGCCCGGGAGCTGTTCCCAGAAAAGGAGATCACGCCGCTGTTAGTCGCCGCCATCTTAGCCACGGAATGGCACATCGTCTGGGGCGCCGCCTCTGGAATGGAAACGAGCCTCTTCGCGGCGGGCGTGCTGGCCCTGCTGACGGTGAACGTCCGCTGGGGCGACCATCCCCCCGACGCCAACGATGCATTCTGGGGCGGACTCGGCATCGGCGTGTTGATGCTCGTGCGGCCAGAGGGCATCCTGATCGGCGGGATTCTGGGATTGGCGGTGATTTTTCATTATTGGCATTGGCCTTGGCCCGCTTGGCAGCACCTGCGCCCCATCCTCACGCGCGGATTGTGGATGCTGCTGGGGTTGGGATGTGTGCTGCTCCCCTATCTATTGTTGAATCTGCACCTGAGCGGCACGCTGTTCCCCAATACTTTCTACGCCAAACAAGAAGAATACCGGATTATCTACAGCCAGCCCTTCGGGCAGCGCCTCTTTAACGTGATCCTCCCGCTGCTGGCCGGCCCGCTGGTGCTCCTGTTGCCGGCGATCCCATGGGCCTTGCCCAATCTGCGCGAAAAACCGCACACCGGGCTGCCGCTTCTCTGGGCCGTCGGGACGTGGGTGCTCTACGCCTGGCGCTTGCCGGTCTCGTATCAGCACGGACGCTACCTCATCCCCATCCTGCCGCCGCTGCTGACGTTGGGCATCGGCGGGGTGCGGCGCTTGTGGCGGCGCTCCCCGCACGGGCCGGGCTGGATTCTGACGCGCGCCTGGGCCATCGCGGTCTTGTTGATTACACTGATATTTTTGGGGCGCGGCGCCGAGGCCTTCGCCACGGATGTGACGATCATCAATGGGGAGATGGTCGATGTCGCCCAGTGGGTCAACACCCACACGCCCCGCGACGCCCGGATCGCCGCGCACGACATCGGCGCGCTGGGGTATTTTACCCAGCGCGAGCTGTTAGATCTGGCCGGGTTGATCAGCCCGGAGGTCATCCCCTTCATCCGCGACGAGGCCCAATTGCTGACCTGGATGGAGGCCAAAGATGCGGATTACCTGGTTACCTTCCCCTCTTGGTATCCCGACCTGGTCGCCGACCCCCGCATGGAGAAAATCTATCAAACCGATACGGCCATCACGCGCGAGTTGGGCAGGGATAACATGGCCGTCTATCGCTGCCGTTGGGATATGGCCGAATAGCCCATATTCCATTCGACAAGTCATTGCTCCGTTGCTACTTCTGATACTTATGCTACACTATAGCATAGATCGATTTAAAATCTTACAAAACTCAAGGAGAAGTTATCCACTTCTCACAATTTCTCATTCCCCAATACAGGAGTAGGTCATAATGAAAGATGGTAAATTCAGCCTCACATTCTGGGGAGTACGCGGCGGACACCCTATGCCTGGCCCCACAACCGTCAAATATGGCGGCAACACAACCTGTATGGAGATCAAAGCTGGCCAACATCGCATCATGATCGATGCTGGGACGGGCGCTATCGGGCTGGGCAAAAAGATGATAGAGGAGCACATGGCTTCGGGCGATCCCATCCGCTTAGTTTTGCTTCTGACCCACACACACCACGATCATACCCAGGGTCTTCCCTTTTTCTTCCCCACCCGACATCCGGCCAGCACGATCTCCATTTTTGGCCCCAACCTAGGCAACAGTCATCTCGAAAAAATTCTAGAGCGCGAGATGTCGCCGCCGGTCTTTCCCCTGGGACTCGAAGAGCTTTATAGCGAACGCACCCTAACCTACGTCCGTCACGGGGATCTGATTGTGTTGGAAAACAGCCGATCCCTGCCCTTTTGTTACGGATTAGACGAATACCCAGCGGAACTCGATCCAGACGCTGTGATCATCCGCGCCAACCACGGCTATAACCATCCACAGCACGGCATCTTCTTCTTCAGAATCGAATACCGGGGCCACAGCCTCGTCATCGCCACCGACACGGAAGGCTACATCGGCGGGGATCGCAAGCTGATCGCCCTGGCCAAAGAGACCGACCTACTGGTTCACGATGCGGAATACGATACCCACGAATACGCCGACGACAGGCCCATCCGGCAGGGATTTGGACACAGCACCTGGAATATGGCCGTGGAGGTGGCGCAAGCCGCCGAGGTCAAGAAGCTGGTGCTGACCCATCACAGCCCCAGCCACGATGATGCATATTTGGAGCAGATGTTGGCCAAGGCGCGAGAGCACTTTCCCAACACGATCTTAGCTAAAGAGGGCGAGACGCTGCACATTTTTTAGTTTTACAATGTCATATTTCACGCAGTTCACCTTCCCGGAAGCTCCAGAAGCCCTCTGGACAAAAGCAAAATGTAGCCAACCATTTATTTTCGCTGACGAGAAATACCCTGCCAGCTTCCGGGAAGGTTAGAAACCAAATGCTACCGAATGTTTTAAGGAGAGACTTTATGACCTCAACGTACACCCTCGCCGTCTTAGGCGGCACCGGCAACGAAGGCCCAGGGCTGGCGATGCGCTGGGCGCAGGCCGGCCATCACGTCATCATCGGCTCGCGCCAGGAAGCCAAGGCCCAACGCATCGCCGGGGAGTTAAACGCCAAGTTGGGCGAGACGCTTATCGAGGGGATGGAAAACCCCGCCGCCGCCCGCGCCTGCGACGTGGCCGTGCTCACCGTGCCCTACAGCGCGCAGAACAAGCTCCTGGCCGGCATCCAGGAAGAGCTACAGGGCAAGGTTCTGATCAACGTGACCGTGGCGCTCAAACCGCCGAAGGTCGCGCGCGTTTACATCCCGCCGGAAGGCTCCGCCTCGGAACAGGCGCAGGCGCTGCTCGGCCCGGACGTGCGCGTGGTCGCCGCCTTCCAGAACATCGGCGCGCACCACCTCCAGGCGCCTGATCACCCCGTCCCCTGCGACGTGCTGATCTGCGGCGACGACAAAAAGGCCAAGGCCATCGCCATCCAATTGGCGGAGGAGATCGGCACGCGCGGCATCGACGCCGGCCCGCTGGTCAACGCCAAAGTGGTGGAGGGCCTCACCTCCATCCTCATCGGGATCAACATCCGCTACAAGACGCCCGGATCGGGCATCCGCATCACCGGGCTGCCGGAAGACACAAAGACCCAATAAGCTCAAAGCACAGGGATGCTGAGATGGAACCGGAAATTGAAGCCTTATTAGAACGCATCGTCGCTTGGGCGGAGGAGCAAGAGGAAATTATAGCCGTGTACCTCTACGGTTCCTATGCCCAAGGACGCGCAACGGCGCTCAGCGACGTTGACATCGCTGTGCTAACCCGTCCCATCGAGGAACAAAGAGCCTTATGGCGCTTAGAAGACCACTGGTCATCACAATGGCCCAGCACCGTTGATCTGCATGTGTTGAACTTAGCCCCGCTCCCCTTTCGCTATGAGGTCATCGCCAACGGCAAGCGGCTTTGGGCCGCCGATTCAACGGTTGTCAGCCAAGAATCTTTGATTTTACGTCGCTACTGGGATGAGCGCCCTCGGCTAGATTATATTTGGCGACAACATGTTCGTCACACTTTGGAACAAAAAGATGAAACTGAATACCAAGAGTATCAAGACGCGCTTGCTAAAGTTAGAACAATACATCAACGAGTTAGAGAAACAGCAGACGATCCCTCTACCAAATTTTGAGAGCGCCTTCACGGCTCAACTCGCGGTAGAGCGCGCTTTTCAAGCCGCTACGGAAAGCTGCATCGACATTGCAGCTCATATCGTTGCCACCTATCAATTAGGACATCCCAAAGAAAGCCGGGATGTATTCAAAATCCTTGCCGAACACGGCTATTTGTCGTCGGATTTTGGGCAAGCAATGATGGATATGGTAGGACTCCGTAATCGAATAGTCCATCTCTACTGGGACGTGGATGTTAAACGGTTGTATAAGTACTTGCAAGATGATGTTATTCTCCTCAAGAAATTCCGCGATTTCACCTATCAAATCTTACAAGCTGAAGATAGTTTATCGACATCAACACAATGAACGTCCACCTACCTAATATCACATTACATAGCCTCCCCGGCATCCCCAACGTCCAACCGGGCGACGATATTGCCGGCCTTATCCTAGAGGCGCTGGCCCGCGCGGAGTTGAAGCTCCAAGCGGGCGATGTGCTCGTCATCACCCAAAAGATCGTCTCCAAGGCCGAAGGACGCGCCGTTCGCCTGGCCGAGATCACACCCTCGCCCCAAGCGCGGGAACTTGCCGCAGCGACCGGGAAAGACCCGCGCCTCATCGAGGTGATCCTGCGAGAATCGCGCGGCGTGATTCGCCAGCGCGGCCCCGTGCTGATCACGGAGACGCGCCACGGCTGGATCTGCGCCAACGCCGGCGTGGATCGCTCCAACATCGCCGGCCCGGAAGGCGAGATCGCGCTGCCCCTGCCGCTCGATCCCGACGGCTCGGCGCGAAGCATCCGCGCGGCGCTGATGGCGGCCACGGGCGCCGACATCGCCGTCATCATCACCGACACGCACGGGCGCGCCTGGCGCGAAGGCACCGTCAACTTGGCCTTGGGCGTCGCCGGGATGTTGCCCATCGCCGATCTGCGCGGACAGCCGGATATGTTCGGCTACACGCTGCGCGTGACCACCGTCGCCCGCGCCGACGAGTTGGCCGCAGCCGCCGGCCTCATCACCGGGCAAGCCGCCGAACGCCTGCCCGTCGTGCTCATTCGCGGCGCGGACTACCCGCGCGGGGATGGGCGCGCCGCCGATATGCAGCGTCCGCCGGAAAACGATCTATTTCGGTAAACAGGAGCAAGAAATATGGAAGAGATTTTGACTTTAAGAATACCGAGTGAAATCCAACAGCACCTCAATCGGACACCAGAGGAGCTCTCGCGAGACCTGCGGCTCTATGCGGCACTGATGATGTTTCGGTTGGGAAAGCTTTCCTCCGGTGCGGCTGCCGAGTTAGCCGGTGTGCCTCGCGTGATGTTTCTAGACCTCTGCGCCGAGTATGGGATCGCCATCTCTCAAATCACTCCAGATGATCTTCGTCAAGAGGTATTGCGTGACGAATCTAGTCAGTGACACCTCAGTACTACTCTATCTGGGACGCATCCAACACCTGGATCTCCTGGATACTTTATTCACAAATATATTGATTCCCCAAGCTGTGATATCGGAATTAGATGCAGGAAGAACCCTCCGAACGGATACGGTTAATCCCCGCCGCTTTACGTGGATGCAAATTGTCGAAGTGAGCACAGAGGAAATCGCACAGCTTCCATCTAACACATTGGGGGCAGGTGAGCAAGCCGTCATCGCTTACACACACAGAAACCCCGATTGCTTGGCTGGTTTAGATGATAAGCTCGCGCGTCAATTAGCACAATCCTTGGAGATTGACATCATTGGCTTAATCGGCATATTAATCAAAGCCAAACGTGCAGGCGCAATCCCTCAAATACGTCCTTTGCTGGATCAATTGAGAACAGAAGGTTTTCGCCTTCATCACAACGTTTATCAAGAAGCTCTATATCTATCACAAGAAACCTCAAAGGAGTAGACCATGCCACAGAACGAAATTC
>JBKHCQ010000111.1:0-9918 GCA_046541755.1 Anaerolineales bacterium
GCGCACCTCGCCCGGCGCCAAGGTGAGCGTCGGCGGCGCCTCGCGCAGCGCGTACCACTCGGCGGCGACCGGCGTGAGTTCGACCGTCTGCGCCTCCGGCAGATAGTTATAGACGGTCACCGTCGCCGTCGCGACCTCCCCGACGGCGATCTCTGTGGGCGCCGTCACATCGATGAAGAACTCCTGGTAGACGACGAGGTCGTACTCCCCCGCGCCAATCACGCCGTCGCGGGTGGAGGCCAGCGCCGTGACGCGCCAGCTCGTGAGCGTATCGGCCAGCGGCAGATCGAAGGCGTAGCGGCCCGCGTCGTCCGTGATCGCCTCCGGCATCCAGTAGAGCGTCTCCGGGAAGATGTGGCGCAGCGGATAGGGCGCCGCCGGGAGCGTCGGGGCCGTCGCGGTGGGCTGGGGCGCCGGTTCGACGGCTTCCTCCTCGGTTCTCGGCTCCTCCGCCTCGCCGATTTCTCCCTCGGTCTCCTCTGGCGGCGCGGTTTCGGGGGCGGGCGCGCCGCAGCCCGTCATCCAAGCCAGCGGCCCCGCGTAGAGGCGGGGATTGCCCCAGCGCCGGCTCAGGGGCGAATCGAACGCCGGCGCGGCGGTCGCCGTCACGATGGCGATCATCAGCAGCAGCGTCAACGCGGCGACGAGCCATCCCCGCGCCCGGCGCCCGCGCAGGATCAGGCCCTGCGACCAGAGCAGGAGGCTGGCCAGCAGCCACAGGAAGGCCGCCACGAGCGCGACGATCCACGCCGCCGCCGGGCCGATCTCTGTGGCGACTCTGAGCAGCAGCCCGCTTAGGATGATGTACGCGCCCAGCACGCCGCTCATCAATTGGAGATCGGCCTCGCCCCGCCGCCAGCCCGTGATCCACAGCCAGCCCCAGATTGCCGTCGTGAGCGCTAACGCGCCGACGAGGGCCGCCATCCCCAGGGGCGGAACCAGCGCGGCGATGACGCCCAGCGCGCCGACGAACGGCCCTATGGCCGCCAAGATCAGCAGCTTCCAGCCGCAGGCGCGCAGCGACTGCCCCAGCAATCGCGCCTGGGTTAGCTCGCGCGCGACGATGGCGCTCGCGATGAGCGGCAGGATCGAGAGGATCATCGCCAGATGATTCGCCAGTGCGCGGCGGCGAGCGGCGGCCGTCTCCGGCGGCGCGACGATGGCGCTGGCTCGTAGCGGGAAGCTGACGGACGCCGCGCCGGCCCACGCGGCCTGCGCGGCCACATCCTGCGCCGCCCGCTGCTCGGCAAGGCCCCTTCCTTCTAATAGAGCCGGCAGATCTAACGCGGCGACTTTCTCTCGCGGCTCGATCATCGCCTTTTCTAACAGCAGATAGGTGCGCGCGAAGCTTGGCGGTAGCGTCTCCAGCGCGAAGACCGAGGCGTCGACCACGGCCAGCCCCAGCGCCGAGGGGGCGGGCTGCGCGGCGCCGGTCGCGTCGAGGCGCGAGCTTTGCACCGCCACGCGCGCGGTTTCGCCGGGGCGATATTGGGCCTGATCCGCCGTGATGTCGACGTTTAACTGCTGCGGCGCATCGACGGCGACCAGGCGGGCGTCGGAGATCACCTCGCCATCGGGCAGGAGCGCGTAAGCGCGCAGGTTCAGCGCGCCGACCAGCGCGGCGTCCAAATCGAGCGCGAAGGCGGCGCGGCTGTGCGTCGCCGGCGCGGAGAGCGCGGCGATCATCTGCCCGCCCTGGATCACGTCCAGGTAGATCTGCGCGCCGTCGGGGCGCGAGGTCAGCGCTTCCAGCCGGAGCGTCTCGCCCACTTCGTAGGCGGCCCGCTCGGTGCGCAGGAGCAGCGCGGCGCGCGTCTGCTCGGCGGCCAGCGAGAGCGTGGCGTGGCCGGCGGCGCCTGTCGCGTCGCGCGCTGCGATCTCCAGCGTTTGCGCGGCGGCGTCGCCCGGCGGCGTGAGGCGGAAGGTTGCCAGGCCGTAGGCGTCGGTGGCGATCTGGCGCTGCTCTTCGTCCCCAGAGAAAGAGATCGTCAGGTCGGTGGAAACCGGTGCGCCGTCGGGCGTGGAGGTCATCACGTAGATGATGTTCTCCACGCCGGGCTTGAGTATACCGCTCTCCGGCGCGGCCTGGATGCGGATCGGTTCGGCGGCCACGGGCACGGTGGTTCGGCGTCCCACCTGCTGATTGGCGTTATCGGTGACGGCGGCCTGGAGGTGGAGGGTGGCGGTGTGCAGATTGGCGGGCGCGTCGAAGGCGAACTCGAAGCGCCCATCGGCGTCGGTCTGGCCGGCGAGCGCCACGCGCGGATCGGCGGCGTCCGGCGCGGTATCGGCCTGGAGCTGGACGCGGGCGGCGGCGACCGGCTGGCCGAAGAAGTAGGCGGCGGTTACGACGCCGGAGACGCGCATGCCGGGCGTGTAGTACGAGCGGTCTGTCGTCAGTTCAAGCTGGAAGGCGGGCAGTTCGTAGGCGTCCACGGTGACGGCCCGCTCGGCGGTCGTATCGCCCAGCGTGGCGCGGAGCGTGTAGGCGCCGTGGGGCGTCCCTGCGGGCAGCGGCACATCCAACGCCGCGATGCCGAACTCGGAGAGCGTCGCCGCCTGCTTAAAGATCTCGCGTCCCGCCGGATCATGCACGGCGAAGATGGCCTTTTCCCCTTCGGCGGGCGTGAAGTCGGCGGCGTCCAACACCAAGGCGCGCAGGTGGAGCGTCTGGCCCGGTTGGTAGGCGGGTTTGTCGCTGCCGAGGTACATTTTGTAGGCGCGCTGGATGCGAATCGGCTGCACGATCTGGGCCTCACCGGCGGGCGAGCGCGTCTCGACGACGAGATCGGCGGAGGAGGGCAGATCCTCCGGCACGGTGAAGGTTACCTCGGCGGCGCCGTCGGCGTCGGTGGCGCCCCGATAGACCTGGCGGATCACGTCCGGCGCGGTGCGCAGGCTCACGACGACCTCCGCGCCGGCCAAGGGGAGGGCGGCGTCGGCGGTGCGCACGAGGACGCGCAGCGCGGCGCTGCGGCCCGGCGCGAGTTGATTTTGGCCCAGGACAAGCGTCTCCTGCGGCGCGGCGGGCGGCAGGGAGAGCGTCTGGGTGGTGCGAATGGAGAAGAAGATGAGCAGCAGCGCCATCACGGCTTGGAAGGCTGCGCCGCGCTGGGCGAAGAGCCAACTCCATAAGGATCGGGGGCGCTCTAACTCGGCGCGGAGACGCTCTCGGATGCGACGGTCGGCCTCGTAGGGGAGGCGCACGGGGCTGATCGCCGCGTCGAAGGTCTGGCGCAGGTCGCGGCGCTCGGCGCGCAGATGGGTCAGTGCCCGCGTGCAGCGCTCGCACCGCGCGAGATGCGCCTCGACGCGCGCGCGCGCCGCCGCGTCAAGCTCGTCATCTAAATACGCTATCAGATCCGCTTCGATGTGCTCGTCGCTCAAAAAAGACTCCTAATCAGTTCTACCTTCCGGGAAGCTACAGGTGTGTTTTCTCAAGCTAGAATTCGGTTGATATACTATCTTCCTTATGATTTTGGGTCGATTCATAGCTTCCCGGAAGGTTTGGAATCGGAATTAACCTCCACCCAACCTCCGCTGTAATTTCTTGTGCGCATTGTACAATCGCGATTTGACCGTGCCCATTTTGATCCCCAAGACCTCCGCGATTTCCTCGTAGGAGAGATCCTCTTGATAACGCAGCAGGACGACCAGGCGATGCGCCTCTGAAAGATCATCGACGGCGCGCCAGAGGTTGGCGGCCCGCTCGCGATCCAAGACGGTCGCTTCGGGCTGGTGGGGGTTGGGCATCGGCAGGCGCTCCAGGCGCTCCTCGACGTCGTCCCATTCGATTGTGTGGGCGTGGCGCTTGCCGCGCATCCGCATCCGGCAGCGGTTGACGGTGACGCGATAGAGCCACGTCCTGAAGCGCGCCGGGCCGTGCACGTCGTAGTCGGGCAGGGCATCCAACACGTCCAAGAAGGTCTCCTGCGTGGCCTCCTCGGCCTCCTGCTGGCGGCGCGTGGTGTAGAGCGCCACGCGATAAACGTAATCCTTGTAGCGGTCGAACAGTGCCTCGAAGGCGCGCGGCTGCCCCTGCTGAAATCGCGTGATCAGCTCCTCGGTGGGGACGCCGCCCTCGGTCGGATCGTCGCGCTCGCCGGCCAGGACGAACCATATCCGCCGGAGCCAGCGCCCTAGGCGCTGGCGATTGATCCATAGGGGCAAGCCGGGCTTGGTCAGATATGGGCGGTGTCGGGCCGCGAGCACGGTCACGCGATGGCTCCTTGATCTCTATACGTTACATGCAGGTCAGCGGTGAAATGTTCACGGTCAGCAGATTAAGCGGATGGAGCAGATGGAATAGATGGAGTAGATGGAGTAGATGCAGTAGATGGAACAGACTTATATCAGTATATCTGCTGAATCTGCTTGATCCGCTGAGTTACATCAACAAATTGAGGATGACGGTCACGGTCAGCAAGCTGGCGATGGTGGTGACGAAGACGCTGAGCGCGGCGAATTCCGGGTCGGCGTCGTATTCCATTGTCAGGACTAGGGTCATCACGGCGGCGGGCATCGCGCTCTCTAAGATGATGACGTCGCGCGTCAGCCCTGTCACGCCGAACGCGATGCTCAGCAGCCAGGCCAGCAGCGGCGAGAGGAGCAGGCGGCCCATTACGAGCGCGGCGAGCGCGGGCAGGCGCCAATGATCGCGCGCGCCTTGCACGGCGCTTTTGGCGACGCGGTAGAGTTGGACGCCCAAGACGATCATCATCGCCGGCACTGATCCTTGCCCCAGGGTGTTGGTCGCGCGGAGGAGGGGATCGGGCACGCGGACGCCGGTGAAGTTGATGATCAGGCCGGCGACGGCGGTGTAGAGGACGGGCACGGTGAGCACGCTGCGCAGCGATGCGCGGATCGATTGGTGGCTGCGCGCCACGATGTAGATGCAGATCGAGGAGCGCAGGAGGGTGCTGACGATGTAGTAGATGACGGCGCGGGCCAGGCCGGCCTCGCCGAAGGCGAATTGGTTGACGGGGATGCCGTAGTTGGCGGTGTTCATCAGGACCAGCCCGACCAAAAAGGCGCCGCGCGTCCCGCCCTCGAGTTGGAGAGCGGGGGCGATCATCGCGCCGATGGCCCAGAGGATGAGTGTCAGGGCGATCTCGACGGCGGCGATCTGCGCGAATTCACTGCCGCTCACGCCGGAGGTTGCCAGGGCGTGGAAGGCTAAGGCCGGGCCAAAGATGTAGAAGGCGACGCGGGAGAGGACGCGCTCATCTAATTTGAGGTAGGGTTGGACGAGGGCGGCGACGCCGGCCGCCAGGAAGATCGGCAGGATGACGTTGAGAAGTACGTCCATTCGGTTTGATCTTGAGCTTGATCCGGCTCAGGAATCGAGGCGGGTGCGGATGCCGCGATCGCTGCGTCGGGCCATCGATTCGGTCATCTCGCGCTCCATGGCCACGCCGTGACGGTATTGAAAGGGCCACATGCTCTTGAGATGGAAGAACGCGACGCGGTCGCCATCCTGTAACTCGTGATTTAAGTCGGGATGCTCGCCCGGCATCGCGCTGAGATTCCCATTGATGAAGGTGAAGCCGCGCTCCTCCGTGGGCATCTCCAGATGATCCAAGACGTCTCGCACGGTGCGCCGCTCCGGCGGGAGATCGAGATCCACGCGCGCTGCGATGTTATCGTCGCTGCCGCCGTAGTGGGCCAGGGGGCCGTACAGCCATACATCAACTTGGATGGTTTCGGTGTTGTTTTCGTCCATAGGAAATTGCCTCCAGGGTAGTCTTTAGTCGGGTAGTCGGGTAGTCGGTAGTCTATGTGAATCTTGATGTAAGTTCTATCCGTCTGACACTTTTAGAAAATAGCTCACGGATTTTTTAATTTTTCTGGCAGAAAAGTTCTCCAGGGCGATGAGCCGGTTGCTGTTCCCGTTTTTGGTTCCACTGAAAAAAGCTAAAGGGGGCTCGCAAAGCCGCCAAGACGCTAAGGAAAAATAAGGTAAAGGTTAATTTTCGTGATCAGAGACGGTGATTTGACGAATAAAATTAAGCCAAACCTTAAAAATCTTGGCGACTTTGCGTCTTAGCGTGAGATAGTCCCCTTCTTTCAGGTGAGTCGTTTTTAATACTTACATTCTTAGAACTGCTTTTTCTGCACTATAAAAATCAAAAAACATCTGTGTTGATCTGTGTTTATCCGTGAGCTAAAAAAGTGTCGGGTAGCTGATGTAAGTTTAGCACTGCCTATCACAAAAACAAACGGCCTGGGCGCGATACCCAGGCCGCTCTGATAGAATATCCCGTTGCCTCATCGCACGCCGATGACAAGCGCCAGCGCAATTTGGGCCAGGTGATAGGTGATGATGACGGCGACGTCGAGAATGGCAGAGGCGTGGACAAAGCGATCCCACGCCAACATCGCGTCGGAGGCGAAGAAGAGCGTCGCGCCGGTGATGGCTAAGGCGCGGCCGGCCGGCGTCCATCCCGGGCGGAAGAGGGTGGCCCACGCGGCCCAGAGCATCAGGCTCAGGATGAGGGTGTAGGCCGCCGTCGGGAGGAGCATCTCCTCTTGCTGCTTGGTCCGCAATCCTGCCGCGATGCGCTGATAGAAGAGGAGGCTGAGGGGCGCGATGACGATCAGCAGTCTCAGCGCGGGCGCCGGCGGCAGGGTCGGCGTCAGGCCCAGGATGTAGCTCACGTGCGCGAGGAAGAAGGCGACGAGGCCGGGGAGGAAGAATGGCTCATCCGGCAACATCAGGAAGACATCGCCGGCCAGAGAGAAGATTAGCGCGAGCAGGAAATAGCGCGCCAATCGCGGCTGGGTCGTCCCCTGATAGGCCAACAGCGCCGCGCCGATCCAGATCGCGATCAGCGTCGCTGGCTTGAAGATATACTCCCGGCGTTGGTTGTGCTGAGCCACGGCGATCCAATCCACAATCGCCAGGCCCAGGGCGATGCCGAAAATCCCCGTGCTCATAGGTCACTTCCTGCTTCTATCTCTTGTTCATCATTCTGTAAGCGCACTATCAGCACCGGGCACTCGGCCGCCAACAGAATATCGTGCGCCACATCCTCGATCAGGAACGGATATAGGCCCGGCGTGCTGTGCGCGCCGATGATGATCATGTCGTAGTCACCCTCGCGCGCCTCGGCCAGGATCTCCTCCCGCACCAGGCCGTGGCGCACGACGGTGTAGGTGTCGATGTCCTTGGCGGTCAGAAAAGCGGCCATTTTGCTCAGATGCGCGCCCTCGCGCGATTGCCGCTTGATGAGTTCCTCCGCCGAGGCGCTCAGATCCGCTATCGTGGCATGGTCGCTCAGGGGAACTTGGGACATGATGTGGATCAAGGTCACGGAGGCGTCTAACCGAGGCGCTAATTTCCCGGCGAATCGCACGGTCTGTTCGCTCTGGGGGCCGGCGGAGGTGCAGAGGAGGAGCTTCTTTTGCCGGCCCGGCTGCTCTTTGATCACCAACACAGAGGCCGGCGCCTCCCGGGTTACCTGCGATGCAATCGAGCCGCAGATGCGCGCGACCAAGCCTCGGCGGCCCCGGCTACCGAAGATCACTAAATCGTAGGGCTTCTCCCGCATCGTTTGTACCTGATTAACGATATGAGCGCCATAGTTGGTGAGCGACCCTGTGCGCCAGATCACGCGGATGGGGATGTTCGCCGTCTCCAAGGTTTTGACCAAGGTTTGGACTTGGGCCTCAGCTTCCCGCCGTCGATTCTGAAGCGGCACGGCTAAAATGTCCACCTTTGAACCGGCCTGCTTGGCGAGTTCGGCGGCAGCTTTCAAGGCCGGTTGCGTGTAATCGGCTCCATTCGTACATATTAGAATATCCATTTGTCTCTTCCCTTTCATATTAATACGTTCGAGTGGTTGGATGGGTTACAGCAGCATGAGGATAAAGGGGATAATAAAGGCTATTCCCAAGAATATTGCGAAGTTGAGCATTTGGCGAATGATCCATCCCAAGGCCCGGGAGATGATGCTCTCGTATTGGCGATAGAAGAAGAGAATGATAAATAACGAGACCAGGGCCGCGCAGATCATATGGACGAGTACCACAGTCACGCCCAAGGTTTCTCCTAGCACCACGGCGGCGACCAGCGTATCGAAGAAGGTGGAGACGTTGGCGCCCATAATGTAGGCGATGATGTTCTCGCGGCGCAGGTAGCCACGCACGGAGAGCGGCACCAAAACGCCTACGGAGATCGAGACCGACATGGTGATGAAGGTGAGCAGCAGGCCCATCAGGAACATGAAGGGCGGGCGGTAGACGATGCGGTTAATCTGCCCGAAGTTGGTGTTTTCTATATTGATGTCGGGCAGCGCCATATCGAAGAGCTTGAATCCCGCCACGACTAAGGCGATCCCCAGCGCGAAGAGTAGCCAGCCGGGGAGGATGGCCTCCAACGGCGCGATCAGGGTATCTAGGCCCCCGCCGACGATGCCGCCAAAGTGCATCAGCATGGGGAGTTGGAGATGATCAAACCGGCCCGATTTGAGCAGCGCGATGCCCAGGGGGATAGAGATTATTAAAATGGAAGCGGTCAACAACAATGAAAGGACGCCGGTCACCAGTGACTTGCGGCGATCCTCTTCTTGTAGGGCGTAGAGAAAGCCCAATTGCAAGACGACAAAGCTGGCGCCCAAACGCGAGCCGGCGATCATCGTGAAGCCCTGGAGCGCCGATAGGGTTTTGGCGCTCAACATCGCCATCGCCAGCGCCGCGACCGGCGAGCCGCTCTGCACGATCCATGCCATCAACCAGCCCAGCCCCAGGCTATCCCAGGTGTTGTTAACGTCGAGTCGCCCGCGAATAAAGGGCGTGAGTGTGGCGGCGCCGGTCTTCATCACGCCGAGCGCAAACGCAAAGAGTAAAATCCCGCTCAGCCCGTAGGCGATGTGCTTGGCCCAGGTTTGCCAGCCGCCCCGCTCCCGCGCCGAGGGTTTGAAGCGCATCATCGGCGCCGATTCATTGAGGATCACTTCGGCGTGGGGCGGCGGCCCCTTCCATCCGCCCCGCTCATGCCGCCGTTCCTGACGCCGAGTTTCCTCATCCTCCGGGGTCCACGGTTGATGATCGACAACTTCCCCTGGTTGATATGTAGACTCTTCCTTTTGTTGCTCTGTATCCATTCTCTTCTCCATGCTTCTTCTTCCCTTCCTTCTCTTCTCTTCCCTTCTCTTCTCTTCTCTTCTCTTCTCTTCTTTTCCCTTCCCGTGAAACCTCGCCGACTATAGAGAAGGATGAATTCTCTCGCACCTTTATGAAAATGATAGAGAAGTCTTAATGATTGTCAATCCGAGGCGGCGCTCGAATGCAACTTTCCCTCCCGATATGCCGTAATACAAGTAGATGATCTTCATCCAAAAATAACTATATAAGGGAGGTATTACAAATGGATCGGCGACCTGGTTGTTTAGGCGGGTTACTCCAGCTTGCTATTCTGAATGTGGTCTTTGATTGGCTTCAGGAGAATTTCGGTTTTGGCCGTGGATGCTCGTGCACGGGCATTGGATGTGGTACTATTTTCTTTATCATCTTTGTGTTGATGGCCTGCTCGATTATCACCAACACCAACTGGTTCCGATTGTTCTAACGCGATTATTATATTGCATCGGTTGTATCTCACCGGCCCGAGGACTTCCTCGGGCCGGTGGCAATATATTTTCATCGGCATTTACTTTGAGCGCATTGTAAGTCGTAAACCTTTGACTTCGTTTTATCCTGCGCTATACTGAATGTGTGGGGCTTGTCTCGTTTTAAGGAGCTTGATGGATTTCTGTTCTACTTGAGCAAATTGATAATATAGGCAAAGTGTGCTTGACGCCACTGGGAAAGCCAAGGCAGAGACGCGAAGATGCAAAGACGCTAAGAAAAATCAAGGCCGCCTTGACGAGGGAATGTTTGCGTTTGCCCTTCTTCATCATTGACTTGATCACGACTTGA
>JBKHCQ010000112.1:0-9890 GCA_046541755.1 Anaerolineales bacterium
GCGGTGACATCGTACGCGCCGGCTTGGGGATAGTAGAGCGCGAATTGGCCATGGGCGTCGCTGCGCGTCGCCGCGCAGGCCGCGTCCGATTGGACGTGAGCGCTCCAGATCGCCGCCCCTCGGTTGTTCGTAACCAGACCACGCAGCGCGTGCTCCGTGATGCTCGTCGTGCTGGTATCCGGATCATCCGGCGCGGGTTCCTGATTGCCGGCGGCGTCGAGAGCAATCGAACGGAAGTCGTAGGTGAGGCCACAGGCCGCCGTGTAGGTCGCGGCTAAGGTAGTCGAGGGCGCGTCGGTCTGCCAATCCTGCCACGCGCCTGTCCCCTCTTCCCGCACCTGGATGGTGTATGTCTCAATGCCAGAACCCTCATCCGCGCCCTGCCAGGAGACCGGGATGTCGCCCAGGGCTTCGTTGGGGCTGCTGGCCCGCGAGCTGGGCGCTTGGGTATCGATCTTGAACGGCCCCAGATGGAGCGCGTCCTCCGCCAAGTTGCCGATCTGATCCGCCGTGCGCAGGTGGAAGTACCACGTATCGCCATCCGCCAGGGGATCGCCGATCAAGTTCTGGGTGGGATCGGCGACGAACGGATCGCTGGTGGTGGGCAGCGTATCCGGGCTGGTATCCCAGACGTAGTAATAGCGCGCGACGCCGCTGCCCTCGTCGGCCGCGCCTGACCAGACGATTTCAATGGTGTTGTCGTTCGTCCAGGCCCCGGCGTCCGGCGTCGCGTCGATGGAGGTGGGGTTGGTGGGCGGAATCTGCTCCAGCGGGTAGAGGCCGGAGCGGTGACTGTTGCGGTGGAACATTGGCCAGGGTTGCGCGGCGGAGGCCGGGGCGACCTCATCCCAGATGTAGATGGCGGCCTGCGCGCCACTGCCCGCGCCCACGCCGACGGTCTCCAAGAAGCCGTCGTTATCGACGTCGGCGACCAAGGGCGGCGCGATCATGCCGGAGAAGTCGTCCTGGATGCGCGAGTAATCGGTGCTCATCGCGCCATCGTGGTTGACGACCGAGACGCCGTTGGAATTGGTCATCGTCAACAGGATTTCCAGATGATCGTCCCCATCGATATCGGCTACGACGGGTGGGAACGGCAAGCGCTGCGGTATGTGCCCCCAGGGATTGACGTCGAGCGGCTGCATAGGAAAGCCGGGTACGTTGGAGCCATCCCCGTGCCAGGCGTAGAGATAGTGACATTCCGAAGCTTCCTCGGCGCCGCAGCCGATGATGACGTCCAAGACGCCGTCCCCGTCCAAATCGGCTAAGGCGGGCGAGCTGGCCATGTTCGCGCCGGTGGGACGCGGCCATCCGGCGACGGGGGTGCCGTCGGCGTTCCAGGCGTAGACATAATGCCCACCCGTATCGCCCCGGTTGATGCCATCGCGCCCGGTGCCGACGATGACCTCCAGTTCTCCATCGTCGTCGATATCCCCAAGCGCGGGCGACGAATCGACCCAATCGCCGGCGTATTGGGGCCAACCGGGGACCAACGTGCTATCGCCGTTGAGCGCCCAGACCGCCGCTTTGGTGTAGTCCGGGGTTGTGTGCTCGCCCGCCCACTCTGGGCTGAGGCCGCCCACAACGATCTCCGGCAGGCCGTCGCCATCTAAATCGCCCAGCGCGGGAGAAGAAAGTCCGCCGCGCAGGATGGGATCGCCGTTATCGCGTGAGAAGGGCCAGCCCTCGATCACGGTGCCATCGTGATGATAGGCGTGAATGCGGCGATCCTCGCCCTCGAAGACGATCTCCAGATCCCCATCGCCGTCCAAATCGTCGGCGGCAGGAGAGCCGTAGATGCCGTCCCAGTAGCCATCGGGGCTGCCGGCGCCCGCACCCCCACCGCCGACCATATCTAACTTGGGCTGCGGCCAATCGCCGGAGATCGCAAAATTCCACGGGCCTTGATATTTGTAGACCAACAAGCCGCCGTTGTACCCATACATCGGCAGGCCACCGGTGGTCACGACGATTTCGAGCTGGCCATCATTATCAAGATCGGCGATTACAGGCGCCGACTCGATTTGGTTGGTTGCTTTGGGGTGGGGTGGGTTGGCGGCGTTGATGTCGATGGCGGTCTGGCGCGACCATACCGGCGACCAATTAGCGCCGTCGTAGGCGATCACGTGGAGCATGCCGTCTCGTGTTCCGACCACGATTTCCAGATCGCCGTCGCCATCGAAATCGGCGGCTCCGGCGGAGGCGTGCTGGATGAGATCGCCGCCCAGCAGGACTTGCGTCCCTTCTACGGCGGGCGCGGCGACAGCTGAGGGGGTCGTTCTGCTAAACAGTGCTATCGAACCCCAAAGGGCTAAAATCAATCCCGCTATAATTAAGAATTTGACACGATTATTCATCTTTCTCCTCGGTTTTTGTTCCTTTTTCTAATTCTTCGATGCGTCTAAGTAGTTTATCCTGCATTCTTGCCAAGGCTTGCATTTCTTGTAACACACGATGGTTAAACTCGATTTGGCGCTCGAACGTGGGATCAATGTAAGGTTCGCGTAAATGAGAGGTCAAATTCTGGCGAGCCTCCACAATCCACTGGCCTATCATTGGGACATCAGATATTACTTCGTAATCCCGCATCATAATGTCGGCCTCATCATGGAGCGCTTTGAGACGATTCTGAGCGTGCAACGCTTCCATTTGAAGAGCTAAATTGTGAGATTGTTGCACTTTCTCCTCGAAGAGCTGTTCGGCATACGCATAGAGCGCGATATCCAGTTGATTAAACTCCGTGATGGCAGCCAACGTCTCAGGCGACACCCTATCTCGTTGGGGACGATTGTCGCCGACGTTCCGGGGGACGTAGGAGATGTCATTGTGCCAGCCCAACAGCGTGCGCAACAAACAGAGCGTCTCGTCAAAACGCTCCGTCAATCCGACCAACACGAAGTGTTCGCGGATGTTGCGCTTGGCCGTCTCTAGCATCTCGGCATCACAGGCCCCAAATGGCGTCTTTTCCCAGATGCCGGAAATCAGTCGGGTCTGACCATTGTTCAGCATGACAGGCGCCTTGGACTTGAGGAAATCGGCTAATCCCATGCGCCCCGCTTCCGTATAGGGATAAAGATAATGCGTGGGATCGCGCAGCACGTGATAGTAATGCGAGATCACCCGCTCGATAGGGTCGCGCAGCAAGGTGAAGTACACGGGCCGCTGACGGCCACTATCCGCCGGGAAATAGCGATGCAATCCAAACGCCATGTGCCCTTTGAGCATCCGAATCTGCGCGCGACGCGCTTCACGCAACGCCTTAAAATCGGCGATGGATTGATGAGCATCCGGCCCAAAGGAGATGATGTGTTCGGGCACGTATTGCCGCTCGATGATGCGATGTAAGGTCGTGCCGGCGGTTTTGGGGATATGTAAGAAAATGACGGGACGCTTGTCGATTCGCCGCATCTATCCTCCCGGTTGACTTTTCAAATCTTGAACTGCCTTTCGCAAGGCCATCTCCGCCACTTGCGGGGCGAACTGCTCCACGCGCTCCCGTTGCTTCTGGATGATCTTGCGCCGCAAAACTTCATCCCTCATCAGCCTGTCCACCATCTCGGCGATGATCGCGTGGCGCTTGGCGCTCACTAAGACGCCCGCCTCCCCCATCGTATCGGGGACGGCGGCGGCCTTGAAGGCCACCACCGGCAGATCGAAGTTCATCGCCTCGATCAAGGGGATGCCGAAGCCCTCGTGCTCGCTCATCGAGACGAAGACCGAGGCGGCGCGATAGTAGCCGGCCAGCGCCTCGAAGCTCACGGCGCCGGGCAGGTAGATGTGGTCCGGCACGGTGCGCGCGGCCAGCACCTCCAACTCGAAGCGATAGGCGGGCAATCCGCCGTCGGAGCCGACCAGAAAGAGCCGCGAGCGGGGGTTGATGACGCGATGGTAATAGGAAAATGCCCGGATGATGTCGTCCTGGCGTTTGTTGGGCGCCAAGCGCCCGACGAAGAGCCAGTTGACCCACGCATCATCGCCGCTGGTGTAGCGGGCGACAATTCGTTGCGCTTCGGAGGTCTCCCCAGCCTGCAAGAGATTCTCGAAATTCAAAAAGTACGGCACGACATCAACGCGAGAAAAGCCCAGCGCGAGTAGATCGCGGCGGTTGAAGGGGGAGCCGGCCCACGCCACGGGATCATCCTTGAAGCGGGCGACCTCCTCCCGGCCGCGCCTTAGTTTCTCCGCGAACTCGGCATCGTAGGGGGCATAAAAATCGGGCGGGGTGACGTTGTGATAGTAGAGCACGGTCTGGTCGGGCAAGCGCCGCACGAACTCCGTGAGGGATGATTGCGTGGAGTAGTGATAGATCAACACTTGAGCGGGATCGCCGGGATAGGTGCGGAAATCCACGCCGGGATCTTCCAATCGGGCATCGCGGCCCCCGGCGTAAACCTGCGAGGGGATGCCCCAACGCCGCAGACGCTCGCGGATCTGGAACATCTGGTTGCCGATGGCATCGCCGTAGGCAAAGACCGGCGCGATTTGATGAATAGCCTTGATCGCGTTCATCTTAATGCATCCTCATCCATCCACAAAGCCAGCGCCTCTCGAAAGCGAGTCAAGACGGCCTCGCGATTGTAGTTGCGCCGCACGTACGTTCGGCCCAACGCGCCCATCCGCGCGCGTTCGTCGGGATGCGCTAAGAGCCACTCCACAGCGCCCGCGAACTCCTCGTAGCCCACGTAATACAGCCCGCCATTGCTCCGCCGGACGTGGGTACGGGTCACATCGCAGCTCTGATGCACGAGCACCGGCACGCGCGCCAACCACGATTCCATAATCACGATAGAAAAGCTTTCCATCACCGAGGGTTGGACGAGCGCCGTCGCCGCCGCGTAGACATCCAACTTGTCCTTCTCGCTCTGAAAGCCAATGGGGACAATGTCGGGATGATGCGGAATTCGCAGCGGCCCTTTCCCCATCAACACCAACTTGAGCGGGCCAGGCCGGGATTGCTTGTACTTGATGAAGAAATTCACCAATTCTAGCACATTTTTCGTGGCGGCTAAGCGTCCGGCGTAGAGCAGAAACGGGTCTTTCACGCCGGATCGGCGGCGGAAACGGGCCGGATCAGCCTGGAAGTCATCAAGCGCGCCGCCCACCACGTAGGGGCGCGGGACGGGCACGCCCAACTGATCGCGCGCGAAGGTCAGCTCCGCCTCGCTGTTAAACATCACCCCCCGGCTGGCGGCCAACATCAAGCGCGTCTGCAAGAAATACGCGAACGGCTCATCGTGCAAACATGGCCAAATAACGGTGCGCTCCGGCCAGATGCTCGCGCCATAGAACGTGATGCCGTAGAGATAGGGGATGAAGAGGAGCAGGTCAAAGGCTTGGCCCGCGCGCATAATGTGGTGATAGAGAGCCGGGCTATGCACATTGTTATCGATCCAGGCGTATTCATCCTCGATGGAGGTCACGGCGTATTGGCTGATTTTCGCCGTCAATTGGTGAAAGAGTTGTGTGTTGCGAAAATCCGAATCGATGAGGAAGCGCCGCACGGGGACGCCGTTGATCTCTTGAAGGCCAGGCGGATAAACGTTTTCGCCCTCGCCTAAATTGTCCGTGCAGGTGGTCCACACCTCCACGTGGAATTCCGGCGTGGGCAGCAGTTCGGCCAATCGCCGCGCGAAAGTCTCCGCGCCGCCAACGATCTCTGGGCCGTAGCGCGGCGTCACAATCGCCAGCTTCATTCTCGCTCGGTTTCCACCAGCGCGGAAAGCCGCGCCACCTCGGCCCGCAACGCCTCGACCTCGGCGCGCAGCTCAGCGACCTGCTCAGGATGCGACTCGCGCTCCAAGCCGCGCACCAACTTCATCAATAGCCGCACCAGTTGCCCATTATGATGATTTTGTTGCGCCGCCAACATATTGACGTAGTAGACGACTAATTGATGCATCGCCATTCGAATGCGACGGGAGAGCGCGGAGAGAATGGGAATGCCGCCGTCTTCGATTGGCGCGAGGATCACGCCCATCTGAGAAGCGGAGGCGCTGACCTGACGCATCTCGCGATAGAGGTCGTCCCCGAAGCGCTTGCTGGCATCGCCCTCGGCCAACGTGTCGAAGTCGATGCCCTGCGCTTCGGCTTCTTCTCGGCGCGCGCGAATCTTCTCGCGGATCTGGCGCATGATCGCCTCCGCGTCGATCTCTGGATCACGAATTTCGATGATGTCTTCTGAACGAGAATTCATACCGCTGCCCTTTCTACCCACTTCATTATTATCAGTATTATCAGCAAGAGATTCAGGATTTTATACACAGCAAAATCAACTCGGCGCGACATATCCAGGCGGTCTCCCGACACACAAAACCGTGCTGATCAAGGATCTCTATCAGAGTAGACCGCGTATAATGTGTGATATGCTCATCCGCATAACCACCAGGAGCTAACCGCCCATAGAAAAACTCAAGCAGCGGCCAGGCCAAACCACCATAATCTGGCGTTCCTAAGATCAAGCGTCCGCCCGGCTTCAGCAAACGCGCCATCTCGTTAAACAAGACCGGATCATAAGGAATATGTTCAATTACCTGGGAGCAGATCAAACCGTCGAAAGACTCATCAGCAAAAGGTAACGCGAAAGCTGAGGCTGTCAGGCCATGCACATCATACCGGCGCATATAACGCACCTTACCAATTTTAATATCCAGGCCTATCACATTATCCAGATCTAATAGAATTCTGGTCGAACCACATCCTACATCTAGCACATGGTCTGCGTCTTGAGCAAACCGGGTGATGATCTTATGACGTTGGCGTTGCCAATAACGTTGCAAAGGTACAATGCTATCATAGGCGCGATAATCGTAGTCGGCTGATTCTATCGAATTGCGCAAAATCCACATCCGATAGAGCGTTTTGAGATAAGCCCAACCAAACTTGAAGAGCTTGACATGGGATTGTCCCTCGCGACGCGCTTGATAATGAAAAGGGATCTCAATAATGCGCCATCCTTGGGAGTGCGCCTGAATTAGGATTTCTTCCAGAACATCAAATTGGGTACTCTTAAGCCGCATAGCCCGAAGCACCACAGCTTTGTAAAGTCGATACCCACTAGAGACATCTTGCACGCCTAAAGATAAGCTCTGATTAAAGATGGTATTCAGGATACGACTTAGCATCCGCCGAAACCATGGCATGTCTGCTTTGCCGCCCGGAACATACCGGGAAGCGACTACGACCTCAGCATCATGGCGTGCTTCCCACAGAGCGGGCAAAAAGTCCGGGGAGTGCGATAGATCAGCATCTAAAGTGAGAATATACTGGCCCTGCGCCCGTTCAAACCCTGCCTGAAGCGCCCCTCCATAGCCCGGCGCAGATTGAGTAATCACGTCGGCTCCCAATTCAATGGCCGATTGCGCCGTACCATCACTCGAATGACCATCCACCACAATAATCTCATAACGGACTATATCGGGCGGCATAGACCTTCGCAACAAAGGAATCAATTCAACGATGTTCTCGCGCTCATTCAGCGCGGGAATCACTATAGAGAGTTGCATATTCACCCTCGTGACTTAAAAATCAACAGAAACTGATCGTCGCGAAACATAAAAGCCCAATACCAACATCACCCCCAACGTCGCCAAGCTCATAGCTAAACCAAGCGGGAAACCAATTGGGCGGTAGACGAACTCTAGTTGATGATGTCCAGCCGGCACAAATACCCCTTGCAAAAATCCGTTCACTCGAACAATTTGCGCGGGAACCCCATCTATCCGTACCCTCCAGCCTGCTGAATAATTAGTTGCATGAACTACCACCCCTTCGCGATCTAAATCCACGTCGGCTGTGACACGATTTACCTCGTTTTCAATGTTCGACACCCGCCAACTGGGGTCATCCGATGAACTCAAATGCGAAACAGTCCCCAAAATGACTCGTCCATACTCATCTATCTCTAACTTCTCGGGGGCAGAAGCTAAACGCTCCCCCGTCTCAGGTCGCCATACGCCTATCGCAACCCGAAGAGTGTCTGGATCGGACAAGGAATGACGGGGAATCGAAACCTTATCCTGAATCAACGCGGGACAAGCCCACTTTCCCGTAAGATGATAGCCCCAATTGCTCTGCTCGCCTAGCAGATGATCAGATTGTGAGACCGTCTGCCCATTTTCATCGATGAAATGAACGTATAACGTGTAATCTTCTGCGATGGGCGCTTGACAAGCCCATGTGGTTCTCAATTCCCAATCTACCCCACTAGTATCATCTTGTTCAAGCGATATGCCGTAATCCATTAAAAGAAACTGCGAACCAAATGACTGAATTGCTTCATCAACCTGGGGATGCTTTTCGCCTGGGTATTCAGCCAGCGCTATTCGACTGAAGTCAACTTCACTTTGTCTCTCTCCAAACCTTTGCAACTTATCGATAGCTTGAGAATGAGATAGGCTTTCAAACTCAGGTACGTAAAAAATCCGAGGCAAAGCCTGTTTATTGAATAACACCTGTGACCAAGCGTCCTCAAACACGACCGGATAGCGTTGAATTAAGTCATCTGGAACGTCTACCTCAAGAGGTACAATGAAATACTTAGCCCCACTCAAGTCCAAGTACTGCGCAAAAGAAGAATTACGTAGCGCCTGAACCTCAACTAAGCCATGCGATTGTAAAGTATGTTGAGTAACCCGATCCAGTTGAGTTAAAATCACGGCATCAAATCCAGTCGCGCTCTCAATCAAACTGTACACATTGAAGTTGGGCAACATCCACTTGGCACGACGAGGTTCACTAAAATATATTCCTCCCCCAACGGGAGCAAAACTCATCACCCGATAGAATTCTGGCTCTTTTCGCAAGAGATCAACGAGTTCTGAGGATGATTTTAAACGATTCCAAGGATGCAAATAAGGTGCATAAATACGCGCCGTTGTCCCTTGTAGATCCCAAAAAAGCAAAAAAAGTAATGCAAATATTGCCCAGTCAGGCCGCTTAACCATGCCAAATCCAATTATAATTCCTAATGATATAAGGAATAAAATTACTCCACGGAGTACACCCTGAGCAATTTGCTCATTCCAGACAAGGGGAGGACTGCTATAAGCCGGAGCATCTGAATGTATCGTATATAAATACCCTCCCCAAGTAACGAGTAAAATCAAACCTACACCACCCAAAACTTGGGTAAGTTTGAGTGAAGCCCAATCGACTTGTTTGATAGTCAAAGCATCCATACCAAAGGCAGCCAGAACAGCTAAACTAAAATCAAACTCTAACAAATGCCTGGAGAGCACAGAAAAACGATTGTATACCGGAATGTGAAAAGTCCACCCGGCTAGAGGTGTATACTGCCCCATAGCTAACAACAAAGAAACTACCGCTACAATCAGATAAAACATTGTGACTAATTGTTGTTTCTGCTTGCGTTGCACAGCCAAAGCGAGAGTTGCCAAAAGTAATGTCGGCACCCCAACGTACCCTACCGTTTCCGAGGCAAGTTTCGGAGCGACCAATCTAATGAGATAGCTAGGATGAAAAGAACGAGCTGCAAAATAATCAAATGATACTTTGCGCAGATATTCATCCCACGAGGTCATCGTCAGCACAAGTTGCACCGATGCCAACCCCGCACCCAGGACAAATAAAGCCAGTCCGCCTATTAGAAAGCGCCATCTATCTCGCTCTGTCTGGAAGAATAAAAATATCAAGTAAGCCAGAGCAGTCAAAGTTGAATAAGCTGTAATTTGAGGATAGCCCGCCAGGCACGAACATGCTAAACTACCAGCACCAAGGCATACCCAACGCCAAGCTTGCTCATCATGCCACTTTTGAAGCGCTAGCAACATTAGAGGTAACCACACCGACCCCCGAAGAATAGCCGTATGGCCTAGGTGAGACATGACAAAACCGCTAAGCTGAAAGACCAATCCGCCGGTCAGCGCGGCTCC
>JBKHCQ010000113.1:0-9879 GCA_046541755.1 Anaerolineales bacterium
TACTTATAAAATCATCACAGAGGCTGAGTATACATCCAACGGGACTTTTAACAAGAGGTCTCTATTTGCCGGAAATCCAGATCGGCGAACTCCACGCCCACTGGTCATTGAGCTGCCGCACGCGGACGTAATAGACGTCGCCCGGCGCGCCGATGTCCTCTAGATCAAAGCGCCAGTCGAATTCCCAGCGGCGCGGCGCGCGGTGGAAGCGATAGGCGGGCGAGGCGATTTTACCTAAACGCCCGGCGCGCGCGCCCTCCAGCAACGCGGTCAGCGGATAGGCGATCCGTCGCCCGTTGATTTCGGCCTGCACCTCGGCGTCCAAGGGCACTTCGACCTCCAGGCACATGCCCTGCATCGCCGGCGTGAGGTTGTTGGGATTGCCAAAGGTCGTCGTCTGGAATTGCACCTCCCGCTCGCCCACACGATCCCAATGCGAGAGCGGGAGGTCGTCCTGCGTCGCGTCGACCTCCGTCGGGGCGACGACCTCCGGGCCACGGAAGCGCGGCTCGACCATCAGCACGCGCCCCGCGCTGACGCCGAAGCGCACGTCCCAATCGGCGCGGACGCCCCGCTCGCCCCAGCCGACCTCCAAGAAGAGCTTGGTGCGCACGCTGTCACGCGCGGGAGCGACAGCGCGCCGCCGCCGCGCCACGTCGCAACGCGAGAGACGCCAGCGCAGCGCGTTGTTCTTGACCACGTCGATGTAATCGATGGGCGCGCCGCCCACGACGTGCACATTGATCTCGCGCCGGTCGTTCTGAGCTGCGGGCAGCGCCGCGCCCATCGGCTGGCCGTTGATGGCGAAGCGCAGCGCGATGCGGTCGCCGGTGAGCGCGTAGGTGCGGCGCGCCCAGAGCGCATCCCAAAGCGCGGCGCGCGTTTTCGCCTCGGCCCAGACGCCGGCGCGACCGTGGCCGTAGCTGCCGGGATACGCGCTGTGGTGGTCGGTCGAGCCGATGACGCCGAAGCGATGGCCCTGCGCCAGTCCGGCCTGCATCGTGCTGGCGTGATCCGCCGGCCCCATCACGTGGAGGAAGGGACGCGGCCCCTCGTCCGCCTCGCTGCATCCGTGCATCGAGATGATCTCGACGATGGGCGAGACCTCGGCGTCGAAGGTGTCCCAGTTGATGCCGCGCTGGCCGCGCTTGTAGCCGATGTGGTGCGGGAAGGCCAGCGCGCGGACGCCCTGAGCGTGCAGGGCGCGCAATCGCTGCTGGAGCGCGGGCAGGCCATCGACGGTGAGAATCTCGCCGCGCGCGCCGGGATAGAGGATGGTGACATCGCCGTCGGCGCAGCCGTGCATTTCGAAGCTGAGGAAGGTGACAAAATCGCCGGGGCGATGGAAAGCGGCGGTGGTCTGCTGCACAGCCTCCCACTGCTGGCGCAACCGCGCAAAGCCGGCCTCGTGAAAATCGATGATGTATTGGATGGTCGGATCGGGGGTCGGCATGTCGGGCCAAAGCGCGTGCCCCGTCACCGAGCAGAAATCCAACTGCTCGCGCGCGTTGCGAAAAGCGGTCTCCAACCCGCCGTGGCCGTAGGAGATGTCGCAGTGGTTATGGAGATCGCCATAGTAGGCGTTCAGGCCCTCATAGCCGGCGTAGGTTGGAATGGTATTCCGACCCACAGCCCCACTCCCATCATAGCCGCGCATCGGGAATCTCCTCCAGCGCGACGGTGACGCCGCCGGCGTCCATCGAACGCAGGGCCGCCATCACCATGCGCGTCGCCTCCAGGCCGGCCCGCGCCGAGACCATGGGCGGCGCCCCATCATAGAAACGGCGCAATTCCCTCACCAGCGCGATATCGGCGCCGAAGTGCGAGTCCTCAAAGTGCTCGTCGCGGCAATCCAACACCTGATGGGTCGCGCCGTGATCGGTCACGATGTCGAGTTCGCCCGTTTGGCGCGTGAGGATCAGCCGCCCCTTGGCGCCGACCAACTCCAATGTCTCTTGATCCTCGGCGGGCGGCCCGAAGATGGTGTAGAAATACGAAGCGATGACGCCGTTATCATACGAAAAGTGAATGCTGCCGTTGTGATAGAGATCGGCGCCGGGCGCGTAGACGCAGATATCGTCCGCGTACTTCTCGTCTTGCTCCGCCAGCCACGACGCGCCGAAGTGAGCCTGCATATCGCGAGTCGAGGGCGCGGCGGAGTCCGGTTCCCGGCGGCGATAGGGGCACACGCGATCACAGAGCCGGCAGCGCGGCGGAGCCTCCGGGTCAGGCTGGATGACTGAGCGTTCACCGAAACCGTGGACTTTGACAGCCTGAGCGCCCGTGAACCAGTTGAAGACATCGAAGAGATGGCTGCCCTTGTCATTGAGCGCGCCCCCGGACCAGGCCCGGCGTCGCCACCAGGCAGTGAGGTAGCGATGATAGGGGATGATGTCGCGCACTTGGAGCATGATCAAATCGCCGATGACGCCCTCTTGGAGCAGCTCGTAGGCCCGCCGCCAGGGTGTCTCGTAGCGACGGGTGAAGCCCATAATCAGCGGATTCTGGGCCTCCGCCTCGGTCTCGACGATGGCGACGGCGTCCTCGGCGTTCTGGGCCAGCGGCTTGTCGCAGTAGACCTTCTTGCCGGAGCGCAGCGCGGGCACGGCGAACTGGCGATGGGTGTCGGTGACGGACGTGATGACGATCAGATCCACGTTGGGATCGGCGATCAGCGCCAGGCCGTCCTCGTAACCCTGCGGCGCGATGTCCACGCCGTGCTGCGCGTAACGTTGCTGGATCGCGGCCCGCGCCTCATCAATCCGCTGCGGATGGCGGTCGCAGAGCGCGGTGATCTTGAAGCCGATCTGCGGATGATCGGCCATCAGGCGCGCGATGCAAGCGACGCCCCGCACGCCCAGGCCGATGATGCCGACGCCGATGGTGGATTGGTTGTGTTCAGATTGCATGGGATTTCACTTCCTTGGCGCGCTGGTGCATCGTTTGGCGCAGCTTTTCCACATCGCCGGGCACGACCAAGGCGGTGACGCCGAACAGCATCGCGCAGATCAGCCAGGTGCTGACGCAGATGGCCAAGATGGCCGTGTGCAGCGACGACCGCATCGCGATGACGCCGGCCAGGAAGGGGGCCAGGGCCGCGCCGCCGTCCTCGACCAGCTTATGCAGCGAGCGGGCGGTGCTGCGAACTTCGGGGACGGTGGTGTCGTGGACGGTGGCCATCACGTTGGGCGCGGCGATAGGCATGGTGAGGCTGGTGAAAGCCAGGAGCACGGTGAAGAGCGTCAAGTTATCGGCGGCCACGTTCATAGCGAGCAGGAGAAAGATGGCCCCCGTCAGCACGCCGCCCGCGCTGACTAAGACCCGTCCGCGCGGCGTGCGCTTGAAGAAGAAATCGCCCAACGTGCCGCCCAAGAAGCCCCCGGCCGCCATCGCCACAATGGCAATCAACATAGCGGTCATAGCTTGGCCGCCGGTGTAGCCGCGCTCGGTTTCCAGATACCGGAAGAACCAGAAGGTGAGTACATTCCAGGGGAAGACGCCGAAGAAGCCCTGCGCCATCAGCAACAGCAGCGTCCGGTTGCGCAACAGCCCGCGCACCGTCTCCCAATCGATGCGATAGCGCTCGGATGGTTTCTCATCCGCCGTGTCAACGTTCTGGAACTCCGGCTCGGAACTGCCGCGCGGCACGTCGCGCACGGTGAAGAAGATCACGGTAGATAGGACGATCCCCAGAGCGCCGGTGAGAAAGAAGACGCCGCGCCAGCCCCACGCGCCGCCCAACTGCGTCGCCAACACCGTGCCGGCCATAAAGCCCAGTGGGCCGGACATCTGCATCAGGCCGTAGACCTTGCCGCGCAATCGCGGCTCGAAGTAGTCGGAGAGCAGGCTGTAGAGGCCGGGATAGCTGGAATCGTCGATGCCGGTGCTGGAGCGCGTGATCATAAAAGCGCCGTAGGTGCGCGCCAGCGCGTTGAGCCACGTCGTCGCCCCCCAGATGAAAGAGGCGAGCGCCAGCAGCTTATCCCGCGCGTAGCGGTCGTAGAGATAGCCCCAGAGGGGATAGAGGACCGAGGCGACGATGATGGCGAGGCTGGAGACCGCGCCCATCTGCGCCTCGTTGATTTGGAAATCCTCCATAATGGCCGTGGTCAGCGGCCCGATGAGGAGTTTATCGGCTTGGTGGAGCAGGAGAAAGAGGAACATCACAGCCGCGACATACCAGCGATAACGAGAGTTCGATTTCATGACACCTCCAACGGTAATGATCTATTGGGGACGATTTATTTTCTTGGAACGGCCCTACCGCTTAACCGACCCGGCAGCGACGCCTCGGATGATAAATCTCTGCAACGCCAAGAAGAAGATGATGATCGGGAGCATGCCCATGGTGAGCGTCGCCAGCGCCAAATTCCAGCGATCTGTGTATTTGCCCAGGAAACTGAAAACGGCCAACGGAATTGTGCGCTTCGTCTGATCATAGATGACCAGGAGCGGCAACAGGAAATCGTTCCAAATCCAGAAAGCGTGCAGAATGACGACCGTAGCGACCATCGGACGCATCATCGGCAACACGACCCGGAAGAAGGTTTGAAAGGAGTTGCAGCCATCGATGATAGCCGCCTCCTCGATCTCGCGAGGCACAGACGTTTTAATAAAACCATGAAACAGAAAGATCGTAAAGGGGATCCCAAAGCCCAGATAAATGATGACCAAACCAGGGCGATTGTCAAGTAGGTTCAGTGTGCTGCCGACTTTCATCAGAGGGATCATGACTGATTGGAAGGGCACCACCATCGCGGCGACGAAGAGGGTGAAAATGGCGTTATTGATTTGGTGCGGCGCGCGCGCCAGCCGCCAGGCTGCCATCGCGCCGATCAGCACCAACAGCGCGATGCTCACCACGGTGATGATAAACGAGTTGAGCGCGGCTATGGGAAATTGCACCGTCGTCCAGGCGACCTGGTAGTTCTCCAGGATCAACGGGCGCGGGAACGACGCGGCGCTGCGCAAGACCGCCCCGTAATCTTTCAGAGAGTTGACAATGACAAGATAGAAGGGCGAAAGAAATACGAGCGCCAACCCGGTGATCGCGGCCACGAGCGCAATATGGCCCAAGCGCTGATAAGAAACGGGCAACTCTTTCATTGTTCGATCTCCATTCGTTTCGTGGCGGTGACTTGCAGCAGGGTGATGATCCCGACAACCAGAAAGAAGACGATCGCTTTAGCCGAGGCGAGACCGTAGTTGTTGTATTCGAACGCCTCTTTGTAAATATTCAAGGCGAAAGCTTGCGTGCTGCCATAGGGGCCGCCCTGGGTGAGGGAGAAAATCACATCGAACAACTTAGAGGACCAGGAGAGCATCAGGAAGAGGCAGACTGTGAATGCCGGCACGATCAGGGGCAAGGTCACGCGCCAGGTGATCTGCCACCATGACGCCCCATCGATTTTCGCCGCTTCGATCAAACTCTCGTCGATGCTGACGATGGCAGCGATGTAAATCACCATCAGGTAGCCGGAGGTCTTCCAGACGAAGACGATGACCGTCGCCCAGAAGCCGGTCGCGGGTGTCCCCAACCATGGGAGCTGGAAGAAGCCAAGGTTCGTCATCTCGGCAAAGGAGTTGAACGCCGTGCCGAAGATAAAGCGCCAGATAAAGCCCAAGATGATCCCGCCGATGACGTTGGGCAGGAAAAAGATGGCTCGATAGATCTGGGCGCCGCGAAAAGGTTGTGTCAGGGCCAACGCCAGCGACAGGCCCAGAAGGTTTGAGATGATCGTGCAGGTCAGGGTAAAGCGGATGGTATACCAGGCGGAACCGGCAACGCCAGGATCGCTGGTGAAGAGATACTTGTAATTATCCAATCCCACCCACGTGGCCTGCTTGCTGACGCCATTCCACTCGGTGAAAGAGTAATAAATACCAAAAAGAAAGGAGGAACCCACGATCAACAAAAACAGGAAAAGCGCCGGCCCTACAAACAGGATGTCCTCTCTAAGATTTTGCAGCCGCTTGGAATTAAAAGACATACGAGGCCTCCATCAGATTGATGTGCATCTCCATTCTAAAGAAAGCCCTTGCGAGGATTGAAGAACCTGAGCATCCAAGAACTTTGCAACCCTCGCAAGGGTATATTCACGCCGGGGCGTTAGGGATAGGCGATCACTAGTCGATCAAGCGCCGCCAAATATCATCCAAAGTTTGGAGCGTCGTCGGCCAATCGGCCTCCCCCGCCACATACTTCTGCATCGCATCGGACATCTCGTTGGGCGCGCCATCGGGGAACTGCCCAAACATCCACGGGATCGTCTTGTCATCGCTGGCATAGCGCAGAATATCCTGACTGATGCCGCCCAGTCCAGTCGGCTCGATGTCCTTATACGCCGGGATAAAGCCGAACTTTTGCACAAGATATTCTTTGCCCCGCTCCGATTCCACCAAGAAATTCAGGAACTCGCGAGCGGCGGCCTGCTCCTCCGGCGGGGAGTCGCTGTTGACCACGAAATAGAAGGGGACGCCCACCGCTAACCTATCGGCGGCCTCAGCATCGTTGCTCAACGGCATCGGTAGCAGGCCGATCTGGGCATCGGGATTGGCCTCCAGAATGTCCTTTTCCTTCCAGTTACCCTGCTGGATCATCGCGACATCGCCGTTGACGAACATCTCCACCTGCTTGCGATTATCCGTAGTCAGCGGGTTGCGCTCGCCGTAGGCCACATTGAGGTCGATCAGCTTCTGAAGTGCGACGAACTCCTCCGTCCCGGCCATCGTCTCCCCGCCGGCGTAGACAGCATCGATGAAGGCTTGAGGATCATCCTGGCGGGCGAAAGGAATATTGATGAGGTGCAATCCGTTGACCCACCACTCACCATAGCCGGTGCCGAAGGGCGTCGTCCCGGCCGCCGAGATTTTCTCCGCCGCCGCTTCCAACTCCGCGAGCGTGCGCGGCCGCTCGGTGACACCGGCCGCCTCGAAGATCTCCTTGTTGTAAATGTAACCATACCCCTCCAAATTGACCGGCATCCCCATAATCTTGCCGTCGATCTTCAGCCCATCGCGGGCAAAAGGCACCGCGCGGTCGACCCACGGCTCGTCACTGAGATCGGACAAATAGTCGCTGAAGACATCCGCTTGCGCGGGACCTTCTACGATGAAGATGTCGGGGCCATGGCCCGCCGCGAACTTCGACTTCAAAATCGGCATCCACTGCGAGCCGCCGCCGATGATCTCGTTGATGAATGTGACATTGGGATTCATCTCCGAGTATTCATCGGTGAGCGCCTGCCACTCCGTCTGCAAATTCACCTTGAAGTGGAAAACATGCAATTCTATCGAGCTATCTTCAGCGCCGGTCTCACCCGCCGGCGCGGCCTCTTCGCCGCCGCTCGGCGCCAGACACGCCGGCAACAACATTCCGGCCAACAACATCAACACAATCAACAGATACGCGCGTTTCATCAGATCCTCCTCGTTGCTAATGGACTAATGGTTAATGTAAAAATTTAGAGATGGTAGACCCTGTTCAGTTTCACATATCAGCTTTCGATAACAACCTCCTTTGGGGCTGATGGGAGGGGCCTGTCTTGGATAAGAAGGTGATGATCTGGGCGCAATATCTTTGCGGATGTCGCGAATATGATATAATTCGGGACGGCAAAGACGCAACGCGACGCCGGACGCGCAAGCGAATGGCCTGCTACGCGATTTGTCACCTCTGGGAGATACCGGCTAACTTGGCGGTGAGGCGGTATCTCCTAATTTTATTTCCCAGAAACCCGCTAAATTATCTGCCCTCTCTCGCGATTGAAACTGACCTAAGCAAATGAAGCATAGAATTCTACGAAAGCTTACGGACGACGTAGTAGTTATCGGTCGCGTGCACCACCAAGACGATGGCCCCCATCACAGTGGCGCTGCGACCCAACGTCGAAGCGACAATGTTCGGCGCGCGGGGGATCACGCCCGCGATGCGCTGGTAAACCCCCTCGATCAGAAGATCGGCCTGCTGCGCCACGCCGCCGGATAAGACGACCAACTCCAAATCCAGCAGCGTGTTGATGTTCGCGATGCCCAGCGCCAAATAATCAATCGTCTCCTGAACGATCTCATCGGCCCACGCCTCCCCGGCCCGCGCCGCCGCGAAGACCTCTTCGGCCGTGGGGGCCGTAGACGGCGGCGCTTCGTCATGGCCCTGGAGATAGTGGGCCGCCCGCTCCCCAATGCCCGTGCCGGAGATGATGCTTTCTAACGCGCCAAAGGATTCGTAGGATTTTCCTAGCGCGTGAATATCAGGCGCCATATACCCGACCTCGCCGGACGCCTTGGAATGCCCGCGATAGAGCGCGCCCTCTAAGATAAGACCGGCGCCCACGCCCGTCCCGATGCTGATCAGCGCCATATTCTGGACGTCTTTCCCGGCGCCAAACCAATGCTCGCCCAACACGGCCAAATTCACATCGTTATCCACCAACACCGGCAGATGAAAATGCTCCTTCAAACGCTCCTGCAGGGGAAAATCGCGCCAATTCAAGCTGGGCGCCCATTCCACCACGCCCGCGCGATTTCTGGTGATCCCCGGCGCGCCGACGGCGATCCCGCGCATCGTCTGCCCGGGCGGGACGTGCTCCAGCAACGCTTCGATCATATCGACCACCAGGACGAAACTCTCTTCGCCCGTCGTCTCATGGTGTTGCACGGTGACCTCGTGCAACAGATCACCGCCGATATTGGACAAAGCGCCATAGAGTTTGGTGCCGCCCAGATCGATGCCGATCACGGAATAGGCCTCCTTGTTATAGGCGATGAGACGCCGCTTACGGCCCATACCTCGTTGCGCCTGACCAGCCTCAAGCACCAAATCTTCTTCAAATAGATCATCAATGATGCGCATGACCGTGGGCATGCTGACATCCAATTGCTTGGCAATGGCCGTGCGCGAAGTAGGAGAGTTGAGGCGGATGAATTCTAAAATGGCGGAGCGATTAATCCACCGCATCTGATTAGCATTGATGGTTCTGGGCAACATAGATAGGTCCTTTTGTGGCTCGTTTTGGGAGGAGTCGTGACTTACTTACTCTCTGTAAGTAAGTATCAAGCATAGTGTAGCAGAAAATTTCTAGGCTGTCAAGGAATTTCTGAAACTCGGGGAAAATTGAGAGGAATTCAGTCGAATTCAGTCCCATCTACCTACAGAAAAAAAGAGTCTGCGGGCCAAGGGAGGGAGGCCAGCCCGCAGACTCTCGTCTCCGGCGCCGCCATGGGGCGGTGCGGACACGCATCACAAGGGCGTCTTATACATCCAAGATTCTCGAACGGCCCACCTTCAAGGGCCGGCGCCCGGGATACTCACTCGAACGTTATCTCGTCATCCATCTCGATGATCAATGCGCCCCGGTCTTTATCCGGGAGCCAGAACGGCTGGCTGATGCCCACCACCGGGCCATCCGGCGAGCGCATAATTACCCAGCGGAATGGCCCCGCGCCGAAAAGCGGCGCCGAGAGCCACCACGCTATCTCGCCATCTACCAGCGGCCCTTGCCACCCCTCGACATCGTGCCAGGCGTCCTCGCCATCCTGCCATTGTACGACCGACCAGAGGCCCAGCGCCTCCGGAGCCAAGATGTGAACCTGGATGTGCGCGCAGGGATGGTACGCGACCTTCTCCGCCTCTCCTGGCGGAAGCGTGGGGCGTCCCGGCAAAAGCGGCGGATCGGGATCAGGCGTCGGCGTGGGCGTGGGCGGTCGTACCGGCGGCAGGTCATCGGATGGCAACGTCGCGGCATGCACCACGAGGGGGCAAATCATCAGGCCGATGATCCCCAGGTAGAATATCCCCCGCCACCAACGATAGCTCAATAGTTGCGGTTGCATCGCGCATCTCCTTCTGTACTACTTGGCTTAACCCACATCTTCATCTTC
>JBKHCQ010000114.1:0-9872 GCA_046541755.1 Anaerolineales bacterium
CCTGAATTTTACGCAATACGCAACACGTTTTACGTACCAATCAATTATCTACGCGATATATTGCTAGTACGCGCCATCCCCCAGCAGGACCTTGGGGATGGTGCGTAGCAAAATCGCGACGTCCATCCACGGCGACCAATGCTCGATGTAGTACAAATCTAACAAGACCATCTCATCGAAGGTCAACTCGCTGCGCCCGCTGACCTGCCATAGGCCCGTCATGCCCGGCGGCACGGCCAGGCGCTTTTTGTGCCACGGCTGATACTGCTCGACTTCGGCGGGCATGGGAGGCCGGGGGCCGACTAAGCTCATCTCGCCCTTCAGGACGTTCCATAGTTGCGGGAGTTCGTCTAAGCTGGTGCGCCGTAAAAAGTGCCCGACCCGCGTGGTGCGCGGATCGTCGCGGATTTTGAAGATCGGGCCATCGGCCTCGTTCAGTAATTCCAGATGGGATTGCTCCTCTTCCGCGCCCCGCCGCATCGAGCGGAATTTGAGAATCTCAAAGTGATGGCCATCTTTCCCCACGCGCTCCTGGCGGAAGAAGATCGGCCCCGGCGTATCCAGCCGGATGGCTAGCGCGATGAGGCCGAAGATGGGCGCGCCTAAGACCATCCCCCAAATCGCGCCGGCGAGATCGACCGCCCGCTTGAAGATCAGCGCTTC
Organism: Anaerolineales bacterium; assembly: GCA_046541755.1. Lineage (GTDB taxonomy): Bacteria > Chloroflexota > Anaerolineae > B4-G1 > SLSP01 > JAAAOZ01. Next base: position 664 of record JBKHCQ010000114.1, read on the forward strand.
CCGGCTGAAGGCAATCTCGCGAATCCTGATCAGGGGGACGCCGCCGAGGTCGCTCACGTCGACGCGACTGAGACTCATCTGGAAGAGATCCGGCACCATCCGGGGCTCGACTTGGCGCAGTTCGCACGCCCGCAGGATGCTGAAGATGCGTCGCTGATAGTTCCACGGCAAGGTGATGATGACCTCGTCGACCGCCTCGGTATCGATGATCGTCGCCAAATTGTCCACCGGCCCCAATCCCTTGAAGCGCCCGATCTCACCCTCGCCCTTGACGGGGTTGTCGTCCATGTAGCCGACGATCTCATAGCCCAGATCGGGGCGTGCGACGATGGTGCGCATCACGCGGCGGCCCACCTCGCCCGCGCCGACGATCACCACGCGCCGGACGCCCACGCCGCGCCGGCGCAGCCACGTCTCTAAGAGCATCACACCCGCGCGATCCAACGAGAGCAACACCGTCATCACCAGGCCGGCTTCCAGCAGGAGCAGGCGCGAGTAGACTAAGGGGCGCAAAATGAAGGCCAACGCCATCGCCATCACCACGGCGAAGGTTACCGCCGTCAATATGCGATAGACATGATCCACCCAGGTGCGGCCCCGCCAATCGCTGTAGGCGTGATCGGCCCAGAGGAGCAGGGGGACGGAGAGGGAGAAGAAGACGTTGAAGAGTGTGTAGGCCGAGAAGGGCGCGCTGTAGACGACATCGGCGAACCATTGCAGGCGATAGCGCAACACGTAGCCGATCGCCATTGCCAAGTTGATCATCACAACATCGACGGCGACGATCCAGATGGGCGCTGCATCGTACTTTCTATGGCTCATCGCTCCGTACCTCCTACTATTTGCCGATAGAGCGCTGCCGTGCGTTGGGCCGTTGTCTCCCAAGAGAAGCGCGCCGCGTGGGCCAGCCCGCGCGCGCGCAATTCGGCGCGCAAGGCGTCATCGGCCAACAGGCGCGCGAGGCCGGCGGCGATGGCCGCCACATCGTCCGGCGGGACGGTCAACGCGGCGTCGCCGGCCGCCTCCGGCAGCGAGGTCGTCGCCGAGGCCACGGTCGGCGTGCCGCAGGCCAGCGCTTCCAGCACCGGCAGCCCAAAACCCTCGTAGATCGAGACGTAGGCGAAGAGATCAGCGGCGTTGTACCAGAGCGCCTGCGTCTCCGCTGGGACGTAGCCGGGGAAGTGGACGCGATCCTGCACACCCCAGCGCGCCACCTCCGCGAAGATCGTCTCGTAGAGCCATCCCCGCCCGCCGGCCAGCACCAGATGCACATCCGAGGGCGCGCCCTGCGCGAAAGCCTGCACCAAGCGCACCAGATTCTTGCGCGGCTCCAGCGTTCCCATGTGGAGGATGAAGCGCTCCGGCAGTCCCTGCGTCGCGCGGAAGCGGGCGACTTCCTCCGGCGGGAGCGGGCGGAAGCGGGGATCGACGCCGTGGGTGATCACGTGGACGCGCTCCGGCGCGACGCCCATCAGCGCCACGGCCTCGCGCGCGGTGAACTCCGAGACCGCGATCACGGCGGCCGCGCGGCGACATGCCAGGGGCGTCATCGCGCGCAGATAGAGGCGGTTGGCGCGTTTGAAGAACTGTGGATGTCGCAAGAAGCTCAGGTCGTGCAGGGTGATGATTTGGGGGCAGGGGACAACCAGCGGGCCGACGAAGGCCGGCGCGTGCAGCAGATCGGCGCCCAGGCGGCGCAACACGCCCGGTAGGGCCGTCTGCTCCCACGCGATGCGCCGCGCCGGGCGCGCGGTGGAGCGCGCCGCGCGGATCGTGCGCATCTCGCAGCCGGGCGGCAATTGTCCCGCGCCCAGCAGCACGGCATAATCGAGGCCCTCCTCGGTTGCGCGCGCGAGGTGGCAGAGGAGATTCGCGATATAGACAGAAATACCGGCGCTGCGATAAGAAGCATCACCGGTGAGCAAATGAGCATTGAAAGCTACTAACATAAATTTCATTATAATAGTCTTTTAAGGGATTGACAAAACGTATCTGTTTAATCTATGAGCAGATCAAGGTGCAACGCACTTAAACCGAAGGGAAAGCCACGCCTCATACAGTAATATCTGGTCATAAACCCAAAAAGTGCGTTGCACCTCACAAGATCAAAGTTACGACAAAACTTGCCAGCCCATCAGAGCGCGATAGAATGTGATATGTGATTATATTGACGATGTCATTTGGCTGCGGAGAATCTAAACGCAAGGGCGCCAAGACGCCAAGTTTTTAACTTTTGACGTGCGACTTCAAACAACTTTCAACTTGCAACCTGTAACGTTCAACTGATGATTTGAAGGAGGGGCCGTTATGAACGAAAAGAAGCAAGAGAAGAACGAACGCCAGGCCGTCCATATTATCGTGCATGGGCGGGTGCAGGGCGTGGGATTTCGCTATTTCACCAAGACGAATGGGCAGCGCTTGGGATTGGCCGGCTGGGTGCGCAATCTCTACGATGGCACGGTGGAGATCTGGGCTGAGGGGCGGCGCAAGACGTTGGAGCAGTTCATCCAGGATGTGCAGCGCGGCCCCAGTCACGCCCACGTCTCCAACTTGGAGATCGATTGGCGAGCACCGAAAAATGAAACCGCTACGTTTCGCATTCGATATTAATAGAGCATTCCCCGCATCCCACATTTGGGGAAATAAACATAGATGACTAAATCCAAAAAAATCGAAAATCTAGCCTGGCTCGTCCTCTCGATCTCGTTCTGCTTCTGTGTGATGTTGGGCGTCGGCGTGCCGCTGGGCGTCCGCTGGACGCTTCGCAACGCCACGCGCCCGTTGGATCTCGCCTTGCAGCCGCGCGCCGGCACGCTCACGTTGCGGGCCGCGCGCAGCGATTCCCCCACCTTGGTCATCGAGCCGACCACGAAGGTCGAGCGAAAAGATAGAATCGAATTGAGCAAAGATGGCGTCGCGTTATTGCTCTTCTACACGTCAGAGGCCTTGGATACTGCCACCGCCGACGCGCCCATCGTGACCGTGCAGCTCTACGGCAGGACGGACCTCACCACCGAGAGCGCGCGGACGCCGCGCTTCGCCCTCAGCCCGCACCCGCACCGGGTGGAACTCAACATCAACCGCGCCTCGAATCTCCACCTTACCATCGAGGGGAATGGGCGCCCGGCGGAGTTGCGGGTTCACACGCCCTATGGCGTCATCGATATGGAAGAGGGCAATTATGTCCTCTCCGTGGAGCCGAATCAGACCAACTTCTCCGTGCGCGCGGGCAGCGCCCGCATCCCCGATCCCGAAACAGAGGAAATCTTCGTCCTCACTAATTTGCAGCGCACGACGTTGACGGCGGAGGGGCTGACGGAGATCACCATCGGCGAGCGCGATCTGCTCCAGACTCGCAACGGGAGCTTTGAGGCGCCGTTGGAGGGTTATTGGACGCCCTATAACTTAGTCGGCGTCGCGGGCGAGGAGGAGGGGGATGTTCGCCGCGTTCAGGTTGGCGACGACCGGTACATCGTCATTTTCACGCGCGCTGGTCAGAACTTCGCCGAAACGGGGATTACCCAGCAGATCAACCAGGATATTCACGAGGCGCGATCCCTCCGCGTGCGCGCCCGCATCCGCATCGATGCGCAGACGGTGGGCGTCTGCGGCTCGCTGGGCACCGAGTGTCCCGTGATGGTGCGCATCACTTTTATCGACCAGGGAAGCGGCGCGGCGCGGGAGTGGCTGCAAGGCTTCTACGCCGTCCCGGGGCCGGATAAGCCCGTCTGCCAGAGTTGCGAGTGGCAAGCGGAACACATCCGCGTGGCGCAGTTGGGCAGTTGGTACGATTACGAATCGCCCGACCTGTTGCCGCTGCTCAAATCGCGGGGCATCAATCCGGCCGCCGTGGATACGGTGCGAATTTACGCTTCGGGCCACACCTACAGCGCGGCCATCGATGAAGTCGAAATTCTAGTGGAGGAGTAGAGGAGTAAGATGTCTTGAATTCCCAACCCCCGTCCGACGACGCAACCTATCCGGTCGGCAAATTGCCGCAGAACGTCCTCATCGAGATGCTCACTCACAAGCTCAGCGGGACCGATCCCCGCGTGATCTTAGGCCCCGGCCTGGGGCGCGATGCGGCGGTGATCGATTTTGGGGAGCGCTGCCTGGTCACCAAGACCGATCCCATCACCTTCGCCAGCGACGAGATCGGCTGGTACGCCGTTCACGTCAACGCCAACGATGTCGCCTGCCTGGGCGCTCGGCCGCGCTGGTTCATCGCCACGCTGATGTTGCCGGAGCGCCAGACGACCAAGGCGCTGGTGGCGGAGATCTTCGAGCAGATGCACGCCGCCTGTCGCGACATCGGCGCGACGGTGGTGGGCGGTCACACGGAGATCACCCACGGCCTGACCCGGCCCATCGTCGTCGGCGCGATGTTCGCGGAGGTGACGCCCGCGCGCTTAGTCCGCTCCGATGGCGCGCGCCCCGGCGATGTTCTGCTCCTCACCAAGGGGATCGCGGTCGAGGGCGCGGCGCTGCTGGCCCGCGAGGCGCCGGATCGTCTGCAAGCCGCCGTCGCGGAGGAGGTGTTGGCGGAGGCCGCGCGTTTCCTCCACGAGCCGGGCATCAGCGTGGTGCGCGATGCGCTGGTCGCGGCCGATACCGGCGCCGTCCACGCGATGCACGATCCCACCGAGGGTGGCGTCGCCACGGGCATCCACGAGATGACGGGGGCCGCCGGCGTCGGCGCGGAGATCGAGGCGACGGCGCTGCCCATCTACCCGGAGACCCAGGCCATCTGCGACGCGCTGGGCCTCGATCCCCTGGGCCTGATCGCCTCCGGCTCGCTGCTGGCCGCCGTCGCGCCGGAGCACGCCGCGCGCGTCATCGCCGCGCTTCAGGATGAGGGGATCGCGGCGGCCAACATCGGCGTGATTACGGCAGCGCCCGACGTGATCCTCCACACGTCCGACGGCGCGCGCCCGCTCCCCACCTTCGAGCGCGACGAGATCGCGCGGGTCTTCGAGACGCCGTGACGCCCGACGATTCCAACTCCCGCCCCAATTCTGGGAAAATGAAGATCCCGCCCGACCGCGCGGACGGCAGCAGTTCGTGGGTGCACGCGGGACTCATCTTCAGCGGCGTCCTCGGGCAAATCGAACCGTTAGTTCTGCTCCCGGTGTGGCTCGCGAGTGTGGCGATTTCGGCGTGGCCGTGGCCCAATCAGCTCCGGCTCCCCGCCGCCGCGATGGCCGCCCTCTTCTTGGCCAGCGATGGGGCGATGTTGGCCCTCCTCCCGCGCGCCAAGCGTTCTTGGGGGCCGGTCACCCCGCCGCTTCTGGCGCTGACGGGCGCGCGCATCCTCATCTTTTGGCTGATGGCGCTGGTCTTCCCCGCCAATGCCTCCATGATCGGCCTGAGCCTCGCGGCGCTGATGCAGCTTGCCCTCGGCGCGACCGCCATCTACGCCACGTGGATCGAGCCGTTTCGATTGGGCGTCACCCGCGCGCGCTTCGCACATCCGCGCGGGCCGAGCCGCCCCCTGCGCCTCCTCCACATCTCCGATCTCCACATTGAGGGCTGGTCGCCGCGTGAGGACGCAGTGCTCGCCCAGGTCGAGGCGCTCCTACCTGATCTCATCGTCGTCACGGGCGATTACCTGAACCTCTCCTCGATCCACGATCCCGCCGCCCAGCGCGACGTGCGCGCGCTGCTCTCGCGGCTCGATGCGCCGTTGGGCGTCTACGCCATCAGCGGCAGCCCCGTCGTCGATCAGGCGTCCATCATCGGCCAGCTCCTGAGCGATCTGCCGCTGCGGTGGCTGCAAGATGAGGGCGTGGCGATCCAGTATGGGGATCGGGCGCTCTGGCTGATGGGCGTCCGCAACACCTACCTCGAAGCGCGGGATGCGGCGGCGATCCAAAAGCTGATGGCCCAAGCGCCGCCGGACGCGCTCACGGTGCTGCTCTATCACACCCCTGATCTGATGCCGCTTGCGCGTGATCTGGGCGTGGATCTCTATCTCTGCGGGCACACGCACGGCGGGCAACTGCGGCTGCCGCTCTACGGCGCGATTGCTACCAGCTCCAAGTGGGGCAAGCGCTACGAGATGGGGCGCTATCGCGAGGGGGAGACCACGCTCTACGTGAGCCGGGGCCTCGGCGTCGAGGGTCTGGGCGCGCCGCGCGCGCGTTTTCTTTCGCCGCCGGAGATCATCCTCTGGGAAATCGGCAACTCAGCAGACTCAGCAGATTAAGCAGATGGGAGCAGATACCTATATCCGGACTGAAGTTCTGAGAGAGGCGCTGACGCGCTCGGCGACCGCCTACGCGGGCGCTGGGACCGTTAAGTATAAGCGGAGTGGCGTTTTTTGGGCTTCACAACGGCACTCTATTTCATTAGCATTCCATCGCGTGCCTGCCATAGGTCAAGGGACCTATGGGTCACTGAACTACGAACAAGGGTTGACCCATTAATGAACCATCTGCATACGTTTCCCGTTGTGGCCGGCGCCCTCACCGAGCTACACAGCATGCTCAGTCGCGTGGTCTTTTTGTTATAATTCGGTATAATTAAGAAGTATCGATTGGGCCGCTAAGTTTTCAATTGCGACAACTTTTCGCTTGTAACTCGCAACGTTCAACTGATTTTAGAGGAGTCATAAGATGGCCGAAATCTTCGCAGATTTTTCCACCGACGCATTGACGCGCGCTATCGATCACAACCTCATCGCGCGCACGCTGAACTTCAGTCGCCTGCTGGGCGGGGAAATCCATCCGCACAATCCGGCGTGGTTCGTCACCGGGGACGCGCTGCCCAAATTCAATGGCATCGTCCACGCCACGCTCTCGCTCGACGAGATCGACCGCCAAATCGTAGCCGCGCTGCGCCCCTTCAAGGGCCTCAATCAGCCCGTCACCTGGTGGGTGGGGCCGACGTCGAGGCCCTCGAATTTGAGGGATCAGTTGCAACAGCAACACGGCTTTCATCATAACCGCGATATGATCGGGATGGCGGTAAATCTGGAGGAGTTGACGCTGCCGAATCCGGCGCCGCCGCTGACCTTTTCGCCGGTGCGCGATAGGGAAAAGCTCGAGGAATGGTACGAGGTGATGTTGGAAGGATTCCCCATGCAGTACGATCAGCAATATTTGGATGCGTTGGCAGCGACCAGTTTGGGCGTGCCGGAAGAGCAGGCGATGCATCACTACGTTGGGGAGATCGCCGGGCGGGTGGTGGGGATCAGCTCTCTCTCCTTCGGCGGTGGCGTAGCGGGGCTGTACAACCTCACGACGCTGCCCCAAGCGCGCGAGCACGGCATCGGCGCGTGGATGACGGTGCGGACGTACTTCGAGGCGCGGGCGCGCGGCTATCGCGTGGGCACGTTGCAGACCACCTATCCCAACGCCCTGCGGATGTACCATCGCTTGGGCTTCGAGGTCTACTGCAAAATCAGCATCTATCGGCGGCCAGCATAGGCGCTTAGATGATTCCATTGAAAAAAGCTAAAGAGGCTCGCTAAGCCGCTAAGGAAAAATAAGGTAACGGTTAATTTTCGTGATCAGAGACGGTGATGGGACGAATAAAATTAAACCAAACCTTAAAAATCTTGGCGGCTTTGCGTCTTGGCATGAGATCGTCCCTTTTTTCAGGAGAGTCAGGAATGTGACCCAAACTATCCACTTGACCAGGTAAATTAGGGAACGATAACCGAAACTTAGACGTTATAGAGGTGAAGGCGAATAGTACAGAAACAAACGCCTGAACTTCAAATCACAGTAACTATATTTTCAGAAAAGGAGTGGATGTGATGAACGTCAAGTTTTGGTCGCTGATTATGTTGAGCATTTTAGGTTTGATGTTGGTCTCCGGTTGCGCGAGCGGCCCGCTCGATGCGGCGGAAGCGCCGACCGCGACCCCCGTAAGCGAAGCGGCCGCGGCAGTGAGTGCCGGCCCGGGCGAGGTCGTCGAAGCTTTCTATACCTCCTGGCTGGCCTACGAGGGTAACCCGCTGGTTGACGAGATCTACCAATCGAATCCCCACCTGAGCGATGCAGCCGAGCAGAAGATCGCGGGTATCATCGCTTCCTTCGAGCGCGGCGGCTACGATCCCGTGCTCTGCGCGCAGGATTGGCCGGAGCACTTTGTCTTCGAGACGCCCGCCGTGACAGGCGACGTCGCCACGACGACCGTCCACGGGGTCTGGAACGCGGGAACCGACTTCGAGTCGCTGAACGACATCGCGGTGACGCTGGGCTTGATCGAGGGGCAATGGCAGATCACGGACATCGCCTGCCCGCCGCCGGATGTGCAAGCGCCCGCGAACTCCGCCCTGGCGACGATCCCCGACATCCGCCTGCGCTTTGAGATGCCCGCCGCCTGGCAGCACTTGGATTCCCAGTGGGCCTGGACGCCGGACGCGAATGGAGAAATGCAGGTGGGCGTCAACTGGGCCTATCTTGAGCCGCCGCTGGAGATGGAAGCGGCGCTGCTGCCGCAGCCCGCGCAGATTTTGGACTCCGAGCCGCTGATGACGTCTGTGGGCGAAGGGCGCGCTTTCACGCTCGAAACCTACGGCGAAGCGGCGCCCAGCGATGGCAATGACGCAAAAGCGCCTGTCCAGACCGTTGAAACGCACGTCCTGGTCGCCGTTGAGCAAAATGGGCAGCGCTTAGGCGTGGATTTCTACGCCAGCGCGCCCACCGCCGAGCAGCTCGCCGAGTTGGACGATGTCTTGCAGGCTTTAGTCTCGTCGGCGCGCTGGGCCGATGAGGCTGGCGCGGATTAGGCTGAAGGGTAAATCTATCAGGACGCCGACTACGGCTTCACGTTCCAGTATCCGGTGGATTGGCAGATTGAAGAGGTCGCGACCGATGGCCCTTTTCCCGGCCGCGATGGCCGAGGCGCTAAAGCAGAGCGGCCCGCCGAATCCCGATCACCTCACCGGCTTCGCGGAGCGCGCGGAGGGCAATGCGACGTAATCGAGCGCTTGCCGGAGATCATCGAGTCGCTGGCTTTTGGCGAATAGGACAGCAACCGCAAGACCTGTCAGGTTTTGAAAACCTGACAGGTCTTTTGGTGTAAAAATTTCCCTCCTCGCTCCAAGGGGATCGCCAGATCCCTGTTACAACGCGGATTTGGCATTCCGCTGGGAGCAGTTTAGCAATGGAGCGTCATCCTTGCGAAAAAAGTAAACGATGATATGATAAATATAGAACGTTAAAAAAGAACCGTATCAAAAAAACGCCGGGGGAGCCTAT
>JBKHCQ010000115.1:0-9812 GCA_046541755.1 Anaerolineales bacterium
GAGGAGGTAGCGTGCTTGAATACACCCGTGTAGTCCTGAAACCCGGACGCGAGGCGGTGGTGCAACGTCGCCATCCATGGATCTTCTCCGGCGCCGTGGATAGCATCGTCGGCGATGATCCTCCCGGGGGCGGATTGGTCGCCGTGCTCCAAGCGGGCGGCGATTTTTTAGCGTGGGGCCATTACAGCCCTCATTCGCAGATCCGAGTGCGGCTCTTTTCCTGGCGCGAGGACGCCGCCGTCGAATCCCCGGATTTTTGGGAGGCGCGGCTGCGGCGGGCGTTGGCCGCCCGCGCGCCGCTGTTGGCCGATCCGCAGACCACGGCCTGTCGATTGGTCAACGCCGAGTCGGACGGCATCCCCGGCCTGATTGTGGATCGATACGGCGACGTGCTCGTGATCCAGTACCTGGCCGCCGGCGTCGAAGCGCGCCGCGAAATGCTCGCCGCAGCGATCTGGCGCGTCGCATCCGAGCATGGCCTGGCCCCTGCGACGCTCTATGAGCGCAGCGACGTCGAGGTGCGCGAAAAAGAAGGGTTGCCCTTACGGGCGGGCCTGATCCGCGGCGAGCCGCTGCCCGATCATGTGGAAATTCTGGAACATGGCCTGCGCTTCCTGGTAGATGTGCGGTCGGGCCACAAGACCGGCTTCTATTTGGATCAGCGTCCTAATCGGCAGCGATTACGGGAAGCTGTTACGGCGTGGCGACGCGCCCATCCTGCCGAGGCCACAGGCGCGCCCGCGTTGCTGAACGTCTTTGCGTACACCGGCGGCTTTGGCATCTATGGGATAGCGGGCGGGGCGGCTTCTGTGGTCAACATCGAAACTTCGGCGGATGCGCTGGCGCTGGGTCGCGAAAACCTGGCCCGCAATGATTGGGCCGCCTCGGATATCGCCATCGAAGACATCACCGACGACGCATTTGAAGCGCTGCGAGCGTTGCGAGAATCGGGCCGGCGCTTCGATATGATTGTGCTCGATCCGCCCAAGTTCGCGGCCTCCAAGCGAGACGTTCCCTCTGCCAGCCGGGGCTACAAGGACATCAACTTCCAGGCGTTGCATCTCCTGCGACCCGGCGGGCTGCTCTTTACCTTCTCCTGCTCTAGCGCCATCTCCGCCGATCTCTTCCAGAAGATTGTCTTCGGCGCCGCCTTGGATGCCGGACGCAGAACCCAAATGATCGGCTATCTGGCGCAGGGGAGCGATCATCCCACGGCCCTGACCTTTCCGGAAGGCTCATATCTCAAAGGCTTGATCTGCCGGGTGGTGCATGGATGTTCCTGAAAAGAAATCGCAACGTGCGAATATGGCTTGGACTGCTCTTAGGAGCGCTTTTGCTGGCCCCCGCCTGCATCCGCGAGGCGCGAGCGCAGGCGCCGGATAGCTTCCCAGAGATGATAGTAACCTCGGCCTGGGAAGACCATCTGCGCATGCCGGGCTGGACGGAGGTGCGGGTGGCGCTGCGCAATGAGGTGGGCGATTGGGAGGGCGAGCTGTTGATCATCGACGTCCAGAACGAGGTGACCTATCGGCGCGCGGTGCAATTGCCGGCCCGTTCCTACAAGCAATATCGCATCCCACTTTATATGGAAAACGCCCTGGACTACGAGGTGGTTTTGCAAGGCGAACAGCAGGCGGCGCGGTCTAAGCTTGCGTTGAATCGGATCAATGCTAAAGATCGTGTCTGCGTGGTCGCTGACGCGCGCGATGTGACCGCTTACGAGCTGGAAGCGTGTGAGACGCGGATATGGCTCCAGGATTTGGCGCAGCTCCCGGAGACATCCCAAGCCTGGGACACCATCGACCTTCTCATGCTCAACGGGATGGCGACTTCAGCGTTGACGGATCAACAGCGCGCGGCGCTGGTCAGTTGGGTGGGGATGGGCGGTCATATCATTGTAGGGGGCGGCGCGTCCCTGCCGCAGGCGTTGGATGGCTTCCCGGCCAAATTGCGCGTCGCGGCCCCGATGGAGACTCAACTTATGGACGCGACGATCTTAGGAGATCGGAACGGGAACGGTGTCGCAGAGGGCCGGATTGCTGTCACCTCGTTGACGCTGCGCGATACGGCCTCCTCGCTCCTCTCCGCTGAGGGTGACGCCGTCATCGCTGCGCGCGAGCGGCTGGGAGCAGGTATCGTCGATATCGTCGGTTGGGATCTGACCACAGCGGCAGGCCAAGCGTGGACGGCGATGTTGTGGGAAGGGGATCAGACGCCGGCGGTTCGTCTTCCATTCGCGTCATCGGGGATCTCCTCGGTGCTTCAACCACAAGCTCGACAGCTCTTACAAATGCCCATCTCGGCTATCCCGCGCTTGTGGCAGTGGCTCCTCCTTTTCCCCCTCTATTTACTCCTGATGGGGCCAGGTACGTTGTGGATTGTCCGGCGGTTGCGGCGTCCAATTTTAGCGTGGGTATTATTGCCTCTGTGGATTGTGACCTCATTACTCCTGCTCTCTTTGGTCTTGAGCGGCGTGTTCTCGCGCACGTTTCCCTTGTTCCACGAGCGAGCGACGATCTACGTCAGCGCGGCCGATATGCCTGCACGCGTCTTTCAAGGCGCCGCGATCTATGCGCCGCGCGTCCGAGGCCTTTCGTGGCGCGGGGCGGGAAAGCCCCGCCCGCTCTTCGGCGGCTATCGCTTCGATAGCTGGTACAATTCGGGCGAATCGTTCCCCGTCGAGGTCAACGCGACGGGGCAGGCTGAAAGCGAAATCATCATTCCTCAGTCCTTGGGCGTCGTGACGTGGGGATTGGAGGGGGAGATTTCCCCCCCGCAAATCCAGGCGGATCTGCGGCTCGAGGCTCGCGAGGGAGCGCCGTGGGTTATCGGCGAGATCCACAGCGACGTCGCGTTAGAAAATGTCAAACTGCTTTTCTATAGTAACGAGGTTATGCACCATCTGCCGCTGACCACCACCGTGGAGCCTGAGACGCCGACGCGCGTTTCGTGGGTTGTCACGGATACTACATCTCAAAGGCTCACGGAAGATATGGCATTCTGTGAGAGTCCGCATTATGGGGGCTACTATCATCCCGTTCCCCTTATGCCCTCCCAGCTCGTCGTTGATGAAATTCAAAACACGCTCTCGTGTTATCTGGCGGCTAAAACGGAGGGCGTGCCCTTCCCGGCGCAGGGCATCCGAGGCACCCAAGTTTCAGAAAGCTGTTGGGTCATCCGCGCGCCCTGCCCGCAGCAGAGCGCCGGCAGCCTGCGCATCCCCTTAGTCCCGGATCATAATTCGGTTGAGGGCGGGTGGCTGCAAGAGGAAAATGTCCTTGCGATGGGAGAGTCGACGGCCGAAGTGCGATATGTCGTGCCCGCCTATCTTCAAATCAGCCGCGCGGATGCTTTGACCGTGACGCTCTCGCAGCCTCCCTGGCTTTCACCTCCGTCTGGGACTTCTCCCCCACCGATAGAAGTGGAGGAAATCGCATTGTGGGATTGGGAGCAGGAGACGTGGTCGCCCTATTCCCTGCCGCCCGGCCGCTCGCTGCATCTTGAGGGGGAAACTGCGGCGGCGCACTTTGATCCGCAGGAGGGAGTGCGATTGCAATTAGCGGCGCAATCATCGGACAAAGGCGTTATGGTACAGATCGAGATCACTGTGATGGGAAGTTGGTGAGGTTATTATGAGGCTGCTGTTATGAAGAAAGCTTTTCAAGCGATTGCGAATGCCGCGGTTCGTTATTACGACGAGCTTTTTTATCTGGTATTGATGGGAGGGGCGACGTTTTTAAGTTGCCTGCTCATCCTCCCCGGCCCCTTCGCGTTAGCGGGTTTGTGGTATGCGGCCCATCGCGCCGTGCGTCGCGAGCGCGTCTGTTGGCGCGATTACCGGGACGGCGTGAAGCGCTACGGCGTGCAAGCATGGGGCGTAGTCTTAATCGTCCTGGTCGGCTATGTTTTAATCTTCTCCAATATCTGGTTCTACAACACGCCGCAAGTTTCTATCATTGATAACGAGAGCATCGTATCGGTCATCACATCCTTTTTGATCGCGGTGATTATATTGTGGACGTGTGCGGCCTTCTACATCAGTTCCTCATTGATTGAACAAAAAACGGGCGGCCTATTGCTGGCGGTGCGCAACAGCATCTACCTGACCTTTTTGCACCCGATCCCTACCTTGATCTGGGTGATCTTTTCCGGCCTGTTGCTCGTCGTCAGCATCCTCATACCGATCCTATGGATTTTGACGCCTGCTTATATCTCCGTGTTGAGCTTCACCGGCTTTCGCATGCTGGTGCTGCCAATGCTTGAGGAGCAAGAGAATGAGGGGCATGAGGGGCATGAGATAGATGAGTTAAAACAAAGTGGGGAGGATGCGTGATGGTCTATACCTATGACTATCCGCGCCCGATGTTAACCGTGGACGTCGTTCTCTGGCGACAAGGGGCCTCTGGCCGCGAGGTGTTGTTAATCGAGCGCAAATATCCCCCTTTTGCGGGGCGCTGGGCGCTGCCCGGCGGATTCGTCGAGCCGGAGGAGCGCTTGGCGCACGCCGCGCTGCGGGAGTTGCGCGAAGAGACGGGCGTCGCCGAGATCGAGATCCGACAGTTGGCCGCCTTCGGGGCGCCGGGGCGCGATCCTCGCGGCTGGACGGTCTCCGTGGTGTTCTATGGGCGTTTGCCCCAGGGCGAGACGTTAGAGGTCGTGGCCGGCGATGATGCCGCGGATGCCGCTTGGTGGCCTTGGGGAGAAGAGGGGGAAGGGTTGCCGCCGCTGGCCTTCGATCACGCGAAGATTTTACAGACGACCCATCAGCGGATAACTGAAGCAGAGACGCAAAATCTTGCGTCTCTGAGGGGTTCTGTACTGTAGGGCCGCTATCCAGTTCCCGCGCGCAGAGCATCGTGCCGTGGGTAGCGGCGCTCTTCGAGACGCTGCACGAAGCCGGGGTACAACACTTCCTCCTGATGCAGGTACACAGGCGATCTGCTCCACCGCCTTTTTCTGTACCAGATGGCCCTCAACGCCATCGAGGTGGTGGATCACATCGTATAGCGTCGTTCTGGGCGCAAGCGCGATTGCTGGCGGGCGACCTCGAACATCAGGATGGCCGCCGCGATGGCCGCATTAAGAGAGTCCACGCCGGGCGCCATCGGAATGTAAACGTGGCGCTGAGCTAAGGCGCGTGCTTCGGGGCCGGCGCCGGCAGCCTCCCCGCCGATGATCAAGGCGATATTATCTCGCCAGTTGGCCTCACTGTAGGGAACGCCCTCGCGCATCTCGGCCAGCCACACTTGGCATACTTGGGTGGAGGCTATCCTTTCGCGGAGCGCCTCCCACGTGACCGACCGCATCGAGACGTAGAAATGCGCGCCCATCCCCGCGCGCACGACTTTGGGGTTGGTGACATCGACGTTGCCGGGCGGCAACCACACCTGCGAGACGTTCGTCGCCCACGCGGTGCGCAGCATCGCGCCCAAGTTGCCGGGATCGCGAATGTTATCCGGCACAAGGATAAATCCCGGCGGGCCAGGTGGAATCTCCGGCGTGGGGAGCACGATCAGAATCCCTTGGGGGGTTTCCGTATCCGACATCGCTCTCATCAGTTCCTCCGGCGCCTGGCAGCGCCGGATCTGACGCTCCTCAAATATCGCGAGGAGGGCTGCTCCTTCCGGGTCGGCAGCGAAGTCGGCGGTGAAAAAAACCTCTGCGATGGGGAGTTGGGAGGCCAGCGCCTCTTGTACCAGGCGCACGCCCTCGGCCACCATCAGCTTCTCACGTGAACGACGGCGGGTGCTGCGCTGGAGCGCTTGCACCCGCCGTACGTGAGTATTGTTCGGGCTGGTAATCTCCAAGACCAAATTTAGTTTTGGGGAATCTTAATTACCTGTCCGGGATAAATCGTGGCTGGATTGGTGATGCCATTGTACCGCGCCAGGTAGAAGTAATCGTAGTTATAGCGCAGAGCAATGCGGAAGAGATTCTCGCCAGCCTGGACGACGTGCGTTGTCGCCCCATCGCCGCTGGGGGGTGGGGTTTCGCCGTCTTCTCCCGTGCCGGGAATAGTGATCTTCTGCCCCACGTGAATTCGCGCCGGGTTGGTGATGCCGTTTACCTGCGCGAGGCGTTCAACCGTCGTGCCGTAGCGGAGGGCAATGCGGAAGAGGTTCTCGCCAGCCTGGACGACGTGGGTTTGGGGGCCTGTGACGGCGGCGGCCTCTTCGGTGGGCGCGGGAGTCTCGGCCTCTGGGGGAGCTTCCTCTGTTGGAACCTCCGTCGGCTCAGGCGTAGTGATCTCAGGCGTGGGCTCGGGAGGCGCTTCGGTGGCCGTTGGCTCGGTAGACTCCGGAGTCTCTTCCGTAACGAGAGGGGGGTCCTCTAGGCCTTCTTCTAAGTCTTCTTCTAAGCCTTCTTCACCCTCGCCTTCTTGTTGCTCGGTATTCTCTTCGGCCAAATCGAGTATCGCCTCGCCTTCATCCCCGGCAGCTTCCGCGGTAGCATCTGCGGTGCCCTCTTCTTCGGGCAGACCGGGTAAATCTTGCACGGCTTGGCGCTTGCACCCGACGAAGGCTAAGGACAACATCAAGAGTATGACTAAGACTATCGACATGGGTTTGTGGTTGATTGGATTCATTGGAGCACTCCTTTCGCTAGATTTCACTATATATTATACTCGTTAATATTAATTATAACAAGAGTTTACGTTACAACAAAGTTAAGGAGTTGTGAGGATGTGGGATCAATTAGGATTGTTTGCAGGCAAAGAGGATCATCCCCGATCTGTCAGTGAAGTGACGGCGCAAATTCGGACCGTGTTGGAGCAAGAACCGGCATTTCAAAATCTCTATGTCCAGGGTGAGGTGTCGAATTTTTCGCGTGCCTCTTCCGGTCACATATATTTTACTTTGAAAGATGAGAACGCGCAATTGGGCTGTGTGATCTGGCGTAGCGCGGCTTACCGGCTGGATTATATGCCACGTTCCGGCGATCAGGTGATTGCGCATGGATACATCGGCGTCTATGAGCGGGGCGGGCGCTATCAATTCTACGTGGATCAGGTACAGCCGGCCGGGCGCGGCGCGCTCTATGAGGAGTTCGAGCGGCTGAAGCGCCAGTTGGAAGCGGAGGGGCTGTTCGATGCGGCGCGCAAGCGTCCGCTGCCCACGTTTCCTCGGCGGATTGGGGTGGCGACCTCGCCGACGACGGCCGCGTTGCGCGACGTCATCAACGTCCTGCGGCGTCGATATCCACTGGCGCAGGTCCTGATCGCCCCGACGCCGGTGCAGGGCGAAGCCGCGCCGCCGGGCATCGTCGCGGCGCTGGCCGCGCTCAACGCCCGCGATGATGTGGACGTTATCTTAGTCGTGCGCGGCGGCGGATCGATTGAGGATCTGTGGGCGTTCAACGATGAGCGTGTCGCCCGCGCTATTGCCGGCTCGCGAATCCCGGTGGTGAGCGGGGTAGGGCACGAGACCGACTTCACGCTGGCCGACTTCGCGGCGGATGTGCGCGCTCCCACGCCCTCGGCGGCGGCGGAAGTCGTCTCGGTGGATCTGGCCGAGGTGCGCATGGCGCTATTGCAAACCATCGCTCGCCTGGATCGTACCTTAGAAGCGCGCTTGATGCATCGCCAGGATCAGATGCGGCACCTGACCCGCGCCTTGGAGCATCTTTCGCCCCGTCTACGTCTCGAAAATGCGCGTCAGCGGGTGGATGAGTTGATGGCGCGGGCCGATAACCAGATGTTTCATCGTTTGGAAGCGGCTCAACATCAGACGGCGACGTTGGGGGCGCGCCTGAAGGCGCTGAGTCCCACCGCCGTGCTCGCGCGCGGCTATGCCATCGTGCGCATAGCCGAAGATCGACAGGTTTTGACCTCGGCGGCGCAGATGCGGCGAATGAGAGCGCTGCAAGAGTTGAAGGACTTAGAGGTGATTTTGCAAATGCGGGATGGGGAGGTGGAAGCAAAAATTTGATAACTTACCCATAATAAGCGCACTAGATCTTGTCATAATAGTTTGAGAGCTTGCTTAATCCTCTCTCTGCGTTAGAATGACGCATGAGGTGGCGAATCATTATGATACCCCGTAGAGTGTGGGGGATTTGGCGTGGGATCGTAGCTTGGATGGTGATCTTCGCGGTCGTCCCAACCGCAAACGCACAAGAGCCAACACCAGATCCGACGGCCGATCCTATCCTGGAAATAATGTCCCAAATGTCCCCGGCCGAGAGGGTGGGGCAGTTGGTGTTGGTCTCTTTCCCCGGCGTTGCGCCCGACCTCGATTCGGAGATCGCGGCGCTGATCCGCGACTATGGCATCGGCGGCGTGATCTTGCGTCCGGCGAACGGGAACTTCGGCGTGCAACGGATCGATCCCCTCACGTTGATCTCAATGACGAATCAACTTCAATCTCTGGCTGAGCAGGCGTCCCAGGCGCCGTCACCGTCCAATGAAAGGGGCGATGAAAAGGGCGATGCGTTCTATATCCCACTATTTGTCGCGACGCCGCCCAGCGCAGAGGGATTGCCGCTCACGGCCTACATCTCCCAGACAACTTCTCTGCCGACGCCGATGGCTTTGGGCGCGACGTGGGATGAGACGTTGGCCGAGACGGCGGGCTACGTGATGGGCCGCGAGTTGTCGGTGTTGGGCATCAATCTTTTCCTTGGCCCGGATCTGGACGTGATGTTGACGCCGCGTCCGGGTGATCTTTCTGATCTCGGCACACGGGTCTTTGGCAGCCATCCCTTTTGGGTGGGAGAGTTAGGACGCGCCTATATCCAAGGCATGCATCAGGGCAGCGAACAGCGGATGCTCGTCGTGCCGCGTCACTTGCCCGGCCTGGGGGGTGCGGATCGTTCGGTGAGTGAGGAGATCCCGACTATTCAGAAGTCCCTTGCCGAACTGGAGCAAAATGAGTTAGCGCCCTTCTTCGCCGCGATGGAGGAAGATCCGGGCGCCGATTTGGCCGCGGACGGCGTTTTGGTGACGCACAATCGCTACCGCGGCTTTGAGGGCAATATTCGGATTTCCACCCAGCCCATCAGCTTGGATGCTCAGGCGCTTCAGCTTCTAATGGAATTGGAGCAAGTCGCCGACTGGCGGGAGGCGGGAGGCGTATTGGTCTCCGATAATTTAGGATTGCGCTCGATACGGGAATTTTACAACCCGGAGGGAACGTCGTTTAACGCCCGGCGCGTCGTTCAGGAGGCGTTGATTGCCGGTAATGATCTCCTTATCTTGGATAAATTTTCCGCCGATGGGGAATGGACGACGCACTTTGCAAATGTCCGGGACACCCTGGAATTTCTGACCGCTTTATATGAGAGCGACACGACCTTCCAGAGCATCGTGGATGAGGCGGTGTATCGTGTCTTGCAGATGAAGTTACGGGCTTTTCCGGAGTTCTCACTGCCGGCGGTGAGCGTCGCACCGGGGGAAGCCGAAGCGATCCTGGCGGAGGAGCGGAGCGTCGGCGCGCAGACGGCGATGAATGCGTTGACGTTGATCTTCCCCCTTTCGGAGGATTTGCTGCCATCACCGCCACGGGAAGACGAGACGATGGTGATCTTTACCCAGGAGTATGATGTCCAATCGTTGGCCGGCGGGCCGGCGTTGCCTCTGTTGCAGCAAGATACGTTGTCTAGGGCGATACAGCGTTTCTATGGGCCACAGGGGACCGGCGTCATAGAGCTGGGGACGATTCAATCGTTTACCTTTTCACAACTACGCCGGGCGCTGGAGACTGGCCCGCAACCGGTGGTTGTGGAGCCGCCGCCGGCGTCAGAAGAGCCAGAGGAACCGGAAGGATCGGAGGTGGAGGGGGAAGCGGGGCAAGAAGAGGGAGAGGGAGAAGGAG
>JBKHCQ010000116.1:0-9769 GCA_046541755.1 Anaerolineales bacterium
AATGTCTCAAAGGGCGGCGTCGCGGTCAGCGCCGTGCGCCGGAGCGGGTCGGAGATGAGGACGGGGTAATCTTGGCCATCGACGGTGATGGCGCGCGGCGTCCGTTGCAGACCGTGCAGCGTCAGCTCGATGTGCTCGTAGGGCGGCTGATACGCGCCCTCTTTCTCCCACGTGATCTCCAAGCGATCCGTCTGCAACTTGGCGTCGGGCGGGGCGGGGCGACGTTCCATCACAAAGCGGCTGACGCGATACTCGCCGCGCTGGTAGGCCTTGCCCGCGCCGCTATCCTCGTAGAGCGGCGTGACGCGCCGCCCCATCTCCGTGAGCGGGTAGATGTTCAGGCGCAGGAATTTATCCTTGCGCTGCTCCACGCTGGGCCCAACTTCGCCCAGGGGAAGCACGGTCCCCTCGCGCACGAAAAGCGGCATACTCTCCAACGGCGCGAACGGCTCGTGGGGATCGCCGCCTAGGTAGACGCGGTTCATCCAATAATCGTACCAGGCGCCGGCGGGCAGGACAACTTCGCGCGCGTTCGCGCCCGGCGCGGTGATCGGCGCGACCAGCAAGGCATCGCCGCAGAGGAAGGCGTCATCAATCTCCCAGAGCGCGGCGTTCTCCTGCTCCTCCCACCAGACGGGCCGCACCATCGGCCAGCCACGGGTGCACATCTGCCAGATCGCGGTGTAGAGATAGGGCAGCAGCTCGTAGCGCAGTTGGATGAAGCGCCGGTTGATGCTGAGGTACGGCTCGCCATACGACCACGGCTCCTGATCCGCCGAGCCTAAGATGGTGTGCGCGCGGAAGAGGGGCATAAAGGCGGCCATCTGCACCCAGCGCGTGAACAACTCGCCGTCCGCCTCGCCCGCGAAGCCGCCCAGATCCGGCCCGCTGAAGCCCACGCCGGAAAGGCCCAGCCCCAACATCATCGGGATGGTCAGGCGCAGCGACGCCCACGTGCTCTGATTATCGCCCGTCCACGAGATGGCGTGACGCTGGACGCCGGCCCATCCGCTGCGGGTGATGACGACGTTGCGCTGCTCCGGGCGGAGCTTTTCCAAGCCCTCGTAGCTGGCGCGCGCCATCAGCATCCCGTAGAGATTGTGCGCCTCGCGATGATCGCCGCCCCGACCGTCCATCGCGTGTTGCAGGGGATCGGGCAGCGTCGTCGGCCCCTCAGAGCTGAAGACCGCCGGCTCGTTCATATCGTTCCAGAAGCCTAAGATGCCCGCATCCAACAGCGGGCGGTACTGCGCGCCCCACCACGCGCGCGTCCGGGGCGCGGTGAAATCGGGAAAGGCGCACAGCCCCGGCCAGACCGGCGCGTGCAGCACCTCGCCATCCGGCAGCGTGCAGAAGTGCTCGCCCGCCCGCCCGCTGTGATAGGCCGGGTAATCCGGGTTTTTCTGGAGGCCCGGATCGATGATCGAGACGAGCTTGATGCCCTGGGCGCGCAGCTCCGCCGCCAAGGCCGGCAGATCGGGGAAGCGCTCGTGATCCCACGTGAAGTTGCGGAAGTCGTCCATATAGTTGATGTCCAGGTGGATGGCGTCGCAGGGCACGTCGTGGGCGCGGAAATCGCGCGCCAGCTTGCGCACGCGCTGGGCCGGCGTGTAGCTCCAGCGCGATTGATGATAGCCCAGCGCCCACAGCGGCGGCAGTGGATGACGGCCGGTCAGCTCGGTGTAGCGCTCCAGCAGGCGCGGCGCCGGCCCGACGATGATGTAGTAGCGCAGCTCCCCGCCGGCGAAGTGGTGTTGGGCGAGCTTGTGTTGGCTCTCGCCCAGATCGAAGGCGGCGTAGTGGGGATTTTCGTAAAAGACCAGATAACTGCCCGCGTCGTTCAGCCCCACGTAGGCGGGGATGTTCATATAAATCGGATCGTCGTCGTTCGCGTAGCCCGCCGGATCGGTGTTCCACAAAATGTGAGTGCGTCCCCGCCGCTGGAGCGGTGTGGTGCGCTCGCCCAGCCCGAAGAGTGCTTCTTCCTCGGCCAAGGCGGTGGCGTGGCGGATCGCGCCCGCCGCGTGCCAGCCGAGTTCCACATCGGCGCGGAGCAACTCGCTGGCCGGATCGGCGACGAAGGCGTGGGCCGTCTCCCGCGCCAGGCCGAAGGTCATCGCCGGGGTGCGGAGGTAGAGCGCGTGCTCCATCTCGACGGGGACGACCGCCGGCGCGGGCCACGCGGCCAGCGGCTTGGCGATGGCGTAATCGACGGGCGGCGGCGGGGTCTGCTCGTGGGGGAGGTAGCGCACGCGCAGCACATCGGCGGCGAAGTAGGTCGCCTCGATGGCGGCGTGCTCGGCGGTGAAGATCGCGCCGCGCGCCGTGGGCGTGATCTCGTGGACGCGGCCCGGCCCCTGCCACGTCGTCGGCCAGGTGGGGCCGGGGGACGCCAATCGGCGGCGGAAAGCGCGCCACAGATCGGCGCCCTGGCGCGGATCATCTGGATTTTCCCACTTGGCCTCGAGCCACGCCTTGCGATAGCGGTAGAGCGCCGTGGGCAGGATATTCTTCATCCCGATGTATTGGATGCCGTCTAGAATGTTTTCGATCATTGTTGGCATAGAGTTTGACTCCTTTCTGCGCTAACCTTGCGAAGGTTACGGCTGGCTCCTGGGATATAACGTCATCTTGGACAGGCCAAAAGGCTTGTGGGCCGATGATGTTTCAGGAACCTTCGCAAGGGTTGCGTCTCACAAATTCAAGACCCACTTGGCTACGGTCAGATAAATGAACAGCCCCGTGGCGTCGACCAAGGTGCTCATCAGCGGGCCGGAGACGAGCGCGGGATCGACGCCGATGAGGGAGGCGAAGAGCGGCAACAGGGAGCCGATAGATGCTGACCAGAAGACGATGATGCCGACGGCGCTCCCAATCGTCAGGCCTAACGCCACATCGCCGTTGAAGGTCCACGCGCGCACGAAGCCCGCGATGGCGACCAGTAGCCCCAGCACAAGGCCGACTTTGATCTCGTGCCAGAGGACTTGCACAGCTTCGTCCCGCTCGATCTCGCCGATGCCCAGAGCGCGAGTAATCGTCGACGTGGTCTGTGATCCGGCGTTGCCGCCGGTGCCGATGAGCAGGGGAATGAAGAATGAAAGCACAACTCTCTTTTCGAGCGTGGCCTCAAAGTGCTCCAACACATTGGTCGTGAACATCCCGGTGACGAAGAGGAGCAACAGCCATCCGATGCGGCTGCGCGCCACCTCCCAGGCCGAGGTCAGCAGGTAGGGCTTATCCAAGGGCGTAGCGCCGCCCAAGCGCTGGATGTCCTCCGTGGCCTCATCTTCCAGGACGTCGATCACGTCATCGACGGTGATGACGCCCACGAGATGCTCGTTTTTGTCGACGACGGGGAGCGCGGTGAGGTCGTAGCGGCTCATCAACCGCGCGCAGATCTCCTGATCGGCCTCTGGGGTGGTGGTGACAAAGTTGCGATTCATAAACTCGTGAAGTTCGGCCTTGGGATCGGCTTTGAGGATCTGGAGCAGGCTGACGACGCCGATCAATTTTCCCTCTTTATCGACGACGAAGTAGTAGAGATACTCGTGTTCCGGCGCCCATTGGCGGATCGCGGCGAGCGCGCGCTCGGCCCACATGTGCTGGCCCAGCGCCAGATATTCCGAGGTCATCAAGCCGCCGGCGGTCTCGTCCGGGTGGAGCAGCAGCGGGCTGATCCCCTCGAAGGAGGTCATCATATTCAGGAGTTGGATCGCGCGGTCGGGGGCTAGGTCGCCCAACAGGTCGGCCGCCTCGTCCGGCTCCATCTCATCTAAGATGTCGGCCAGTTCGTCCAGAGGCAGCCATCGGGCGACTTGCACCACCTCCTCATCCTCGACTTTCTCCAAGATGTCGGCGATAGCCTCGTAAGGCAGGCCGTGCAGCACTTGACGTTGCTCTTGCTCGTCCAAATCGCTGAAAATCTCGGCTTGATCCGCCGGCATAAGCGCCTGGAGGATGATCTGCGCCTTGCGGATTTCATTCTGCTCCAATAATTTATCAATGCGTTGATACAACTGATCTACTCGTTCTTTGGGCGTCATCGCTTGAATGTTCATCTGTTAGTCTCCTACAAAATAGCCCTACTGTTCGGGCCGGCGTTGTTTATCCTCCCCAAGAGACCGCGCCGTGCCCGTGATGACTCGGCGAGGAGGCCGGTCACCACGAGTGGGGAGATATAACGTCGCCTTGGACAGGCTAAAAGGCTTGTGGGCCGCTGATGCTTCACGAACCTTCGCCAGGGTAAGTTAGAGTTCCACCGTGCAGCCCAGGCCGGGTACGTCGCTGGCGATAAGCCAGCCTTCTTCTAACCTAAAGCGCTCCTGCGTGGGGTCCTCGGCCAGATCGAAGTGGCCGTCTAAATCGCCATAGCGGACGCCGGCGCTGCTCAACGCGAACGCCAGCCCGGCGGAGATCAACAGCGCCGGCTCGTTGACGCAGCCGATCATTGTGGCGAGGCGAGCGGCGCGGGCAATCGCGTCCATCTGGCGGGCGCAGTGGATGCCGCCACAGGTCGCCAGCTTGATGCTGATCCCATCGGCGGCGGCGTGACCGGCGATCTCCAGCGCGGAGGTCGGGTCGAGGGTGCTCTGATCGGCCAAGATGGGCACTTTGCTCTGCCGGGTGACCTGGCGGAGGGCCGCCGCGCCGGAGGCGGCGGAAATGGGCTGCTCCAGCATCTCGATATGGCCTTCCAAGGCGCGGGCGACGCTGAGGGCCTGCGGGATGTCATAGCCCTGATCGGCGTCTAAGCGCAGTGTGAGGTGGGGGAGCGCGTCGCGCACGGCGCGGACGCGGCGCACATCCTCCTGCGGATTGATTCCGCCCTTGATCTTGAGAATGCGAAATCCCTGGCGCGCGCGCTTCTGGGCCATCTCCACGGCCTCATGGGGATCGCCCACGTTGATCGTGACCGAGGTCTGGATGCGGTCACGATAACCGCCCAGGAGGCGATAGAGCGGCAGGCCGGCCGCCACGCCCAGCAGATCGTGGAAGGCGATGTCGAAGGCGCAGAGGGCCGAGGGGGTGTCGGCGGTGAGTTGCTCCAGCTCGGCGAGCGCGTAGGAGATGTTCATAGGGTTGAGATCACGGGCGCGGGCGGCGCACTGCTCGCACGCGCGGGTCACGTTGGCCATCGTCTCGCCTGTGATCTGGGGATCGAAGGCCGCGCAACCCCAGGCCACGTGCCCCTGGCGCGTCTCGATGCGGATGAAGACCACGCCCGCGTGCTGCACCTCTTCTTCACCGTGGTAGGCCGTGCGGTAGGGCAGGCGGAGCGGCAACTCCATCGGCGTCACGTCGATATGGGTGATTTGCATAATAGCATCTCCTTCCGGTCCGTTTGGTTCTACTGTCGGTGGCTCGGCGGGGACGCCGGTCACAATGTAGTGGGCACGCCGCTATGAATCGCGGCGGTACGAGACGAATGGAAAATCCCCCTCGGTTGGCGAGGGCGCCTGTAAGAGCGCGCAGAGAAGCTCCCCGTGATTTTGAAAATCGTCCGCTCGCAGGGCGGCTAGATCCATCCAGCGCGGCTGCGAGGCCTCCTCATCCTCGACCTCGTCATCGGCCAGCAGATCCAACGCGAGCGGCGCGCAGCGATAGTAGAAGAGATACTCGTGATACGCCTCGTCCCACGGATCGTAGTAGAAGAAATCCTCGCGGACGTGAGCCAGCCTCTCGACGGCGATCTCGATGCCGGTCTCCTCTCTCAACTCCCGGCGGAGCGCATCTTGGATGTGCTCGCCCACTTCGACGCCGCCGCCCGGCAGGTAAAGCTTCCCCCCGTTGCGGTTGCGGATCAGCAGCGCGCGCCCCTCGTAGCTCAGCAGCGCGTAGACCGAGACCCGGAGTTGGAACTGCTCCGCCGGTAGATAAATCGTCTCGCCGTAAAGCGTTGTGCAAGCAACCTTTGTCATCGAAACTCCTTGAAAAATTAGTTGAAAGTTAAAAGTTTCGAGTTGAAAGTTATCTGAAGTCCAACGTCCCAAAGTCCAAAGTCAGGTAAAACATATCCCCTATTATACGCTGCTCAGGTGGCTTGACAAAATCCTAAGCTGCGGTAAAATCACAATCGTTCGGGTCAACAATCAAGCTAACCATGCATGAACAATGCCGAAGTGGCGGAATTGGCAGACGCGCTGCGTTCAGGGCGCAGTGATCCTTGCGGTCATGTGGGTTCGACTCCCACCTTCGGCACTTTGATCCCCAGAGATTGCTCTGGGGATTTTTGCGTTATGTAGGACTTACTTATTCTCGCTTGATGAGGATCGCTAGATCCTCGTGCGATACAAATGGAGGCAACATGAAGCTTGTTGATCTGCGAAGCGATACGGTGACGCGCCCCACCCCCGCGATGCGCGAGGCGATGGCCCAGGCCGAGGTGGGCGACGACGTCTACGGCGAGGATCCGACCGTCAATCGGTTGGAGGCGATGGCGGCGGAGCGCCTGGGCAAGGCGGCGGCGCTCTTCGTGCCCAGCGGTACGATGGGCAATCTGGCGGCGCTGTTGGCCCACTGCGGGCGCGGCGACGAGGTGATCGTGGGCGATAGAAGCCACACCTTCCGCTACGAGCAGGGCGGGATGGCGGCGCTGGGCGGGATTATGCCCCATCTGGCGCCCAATCAGCCGGATGGGACGCTGCGCCTGGAAGATATTCAGCGGGCGATACGGGCCGACGATGCGCATTTCCCGCGCTCGCGGCTGATTTGCCTGGAGAACACGCACAATCTGTGCAACGGCGCGCCGCTGACGGCGGCGTACGTCGCGGAGGTAGCGGCGCTGGCCCACAGGCATGGGCTGAGCGTCCACGTCGATGGGGCGCGGCTCTTCAACGCGGCGGCGGCCTTGGGCGTTCCCGCGCGCGAGTTGGTGAAGGACGTGGACTCCGTGACCTTCTGTTTATCAAAGGGGCTGAGCGCGCCGGTCGGGTCGGTGCTGTGCGGCAGCGAGGCATTCATCCGCGAAGCGCGACGCGCGCGGAAGGTGTTGGGCGGCGGGATGCGGCAGGCGGGCGTGATCGCGGCGGCGGGCGTGGTCGCGCTGGAGCAGATGGTGGAGCGACTGCCGGAGGATCATCGACGCGCCCGGCGCCTGGCCGAGGGCTTAGGTGCGATTCCCGGCGTGGCCGTGCAGCCGGTGCACACCAACATCGTCTACTTCGGCCTGGAGCCTTCAGTGTCGCTTTCTGCGCCGGAGGTGGAGGCGCGGGTGAAGGCTCACGGCGTCCTGCTCTCGGCGCGCGGCCATCGGAATTTCCGCGCGGTCACGCACTACTGGATCGATGACGCGGGCATCGAGCGGACGATCACAGCGATGCAGACGGTGCTGGCGGGGTAACAGGGTAATCACAGGAATCGGCGGCCTCGGGCCGAGACGACAAAAAACAAGGCGGGATGCACTTGGAGTTGTGAGTGCGTCCCGCCTTGAAGGTAGAAATCTCAGTCGCCCCGGTGTTTCTACAGATAGCCCAGCCCCTTGAGGCGCTCTTCGACGGTCTTTTGATCCTCTTGATCCAGTGCTTGCGGCGGACGGGGGATCTTCTGCGTCGGCTTCGATCCAATGGTCAGCTCCGGGATGTCGCGATAGGAGAGGTTGGGATACCGGCTCAGGTCTTGATTGGTGAAGAGCACGCCGGGGACGGCGCGATAGTCGATGCAGTGATCCGCGCCCCAGTGATCGAGGTTGGTGATAAGCGCGTCGGCCTCCCACTTGCCCAGGCCGGTTTCGGCCGAGGCGCGGAAGCCCGGCGCGTAACCCACGACGAGATCCGGGCCATACTCGGCCAGCGGCCCCTCGAAGGCCTCCGCCTGCGTCCATACCCCGCTGATGACGGGCTGTCCATCGGGGCCGAGCCAGCTAGTCAGCGCGGCTTTCACCTCGGCCAAGAGCGCGTCGCGCTCCGCCGGTGTGACGATGCCCTGCGCTTCCCGGCCCTGTAGATTGACGTAAATCCCGTTGAGGCCCAGCGCGTACAGGCGGCTCTTGGTCCAGTCGATATCGTCCAGCGCGCCCGTTTCACCCGCAGCGCCTACTTTTGACTTCTTCGGCGTCAGATAGCCGTGATCGATCAGCCAGCGGTTGAGATGCACCTTGTGCCGGAACTCGGCGATGCCGTGATCCGAAAGGATGACCACGTTGGTTTTCTCCTTCCCCAGCTCGATCAGTCGCTGGCTGATGCGTCCGACCAGCGCATCTAACTTGATGTACCACGCCTCGACGACCTCCTGTTGGCCGTGCCAGTAGATGTGCTGGATGCGATCCAGCGTATCGAAGACCGAGGCCAAAACGCCCTCATCGAAGCTCTCCAGCAGGTACATCAGGATGCGCTCGCGGGTCTCGAGAATCGAATCGCAGAGCGCTAAGAATTGCTCGCTGTTGATGCAACCATCCTCCAACGCCGTCGTATCCTGGGGCATACCTAACGTGAGGAACGGCCCGACCTCCTTCCAGAGCTGCTTGGGGAATCCGCCCGGCGAGGCGTAGCGCCACGTCGGATGGTTGGGGTCGATTTGGAGCGGCATCACGTAGAGCCGCACCTCCGGCGTGATCTGCGTGAGAATCACGCGCGTGATCGCCCGCACCTTGGCGAACCAGCCTATCTTGAAGGTCAGCTCGATGATCTGGCTCCACTCGCCCAGGCGCAGGGGTTCCTCGTGTTTGCCTAACGTGAGTTGGGCCGTCGATTGGTCATCGCTGAGCTTCAGACGAAGGGGGAGTTCCACGTGCTGCACCTCGCCCTGCTTCTCCTTGGCGGGGCCTTGGAGCGCGCCCGCCAAGCAATCCGCGCCGCAGGAGGTCAACGCGGCCACCTCCGTCTTCTCGACCTCGGTAGCGGCTTCCGGCGCGGTGGTGAAGAGCGCGCCGACGCCCAACCGCCCTTGAATATCGGGCGTGCCCAGGCCGGGGATGGTGCGCACCGGCAGCTCCGGTCGCGCGGGGAAGGTGGCCGGCCACCAGAGCACCGTCGCCGGATAGCCCTGGTTAGTCGCTTCCTCGAAGATCGTCGTCGCCGTGTGCGGCGGGATGAAGCGCCGGCCCAGCATATCGCTCTTGATCTGCAAGAGTGAGACGTAGGGCGCATAGCTGCCGGGATCGCGATGGACGAAATCGAAGATGCCGTGCTGGCCGGGGTTGAGGCCCGTGGCGATGCTCGTCCACGAGACCTCCGATTGGGGCGGGTTGGCGATCTCGAAATGCGAATAGCCGCCAGCTTCGGCGTATTGGGTTAGATTAGGGAGCTGGCCCTCGGCGGAGAGCCGCTCGAATATCTGGGGATCGAAGGCGTCCAGGCCAATGATCAGTGTTTGCATAGGTATAGCCCCGGTTAGTCAGATGATGCTTCTGGATTGACGTCTTCGGTTTCTGTGTCGTTGCCAAACGACTGGCGGATAAAACGCTTGAAGCGCGCAAATCCCGCTCGAATTTGCCGGGAGAAAATCAGCATAAAGCCGGAGAAGAGCGCAAACGCCGCCGCCAGCGCCTGGAACAACATCCCGCCTGTGTTGGGATCGATATAAGCCATCATAGTATCACCTCTTAGGTCAAATTTTGGTTGGTTTGAATATGTAAAAAGTAACGCCGCGCGATCTCGGCGGCGTCGGGTCCGAAGTTATAGTTTCGCTTCCTGAGAGTAGCTTCCTTATTATATACTTCTTGAAAGAGAGGGTCAACTGCAAATTTGTTGGAAATGTGTGTCGATTTTGTGGCAGGCTCTCCTGGATGAGGGGTTGCAGGACTTGGAGAACTTTTCACTGGTGCTATACTGGT
>JBKHCQ010000117.1:0-9699 GCA_046541755.1 Anaerolineales bacterium
ACGCGGGCCGCGAGCGCCTCGGCATCGTCTAACGCGGCGTTGTGCAGCACCGCGATGTGCAGCGGCCGGTCGGTATCTGTATCCACTTGGGCGAAAAAATCCTTGTAGAGCGCGCCGATGGCGCGGCGACGGGTGCGCGTGCGCCGCCCGCCCTCCACCTCGCCCGTCTCGTGATTGACGTAAATCTGCGGTTTGAGGTTCAGCAGCGTGCCGATGAACCGGCTCGCGCCGCCGATGCGTCCGCCGCGGTGCAGGTACTCCAACGTGTCCAGCGCGATGATGTAGACCATCCGCTCGCGGGCCGCGTTGGCCGCCACGATCATCGCGTCCACATCCCCGTCCGCTTCTCGCGCGCGCGCCGCTGCCACGATCTGCCAGCCCAGCCCCATCGAGTTCGTCTTGGAATCGACCAGATGCACAGGAATATCGGTCATCTCCGCAGCCATGTGCGCCGCCTGAAGGGTTCCGCTCATCGCGCTGCTGATGAGAATGGCGACGATCTCCTCCGCGCCCGCGGCCTGGAGTTGCTCGTAGGTGGCCAGAAAATCCTGCGGCGTGGGCTGCGACGTCGTCGGGTACACCGGGTCGCTCTCCAGCCGGCGATAAAACTCCTCTGGCTGGATGTCCACACCCTCGAGCAACTGCTCGTCCCCCCAGATGATGGTGAGCGGTTGAATGTGAATGTCGTATTCCTCGCGATACGCCGCCGGTAGATCGCACGTACTGTCCGTCACAATAGCAATTTTATGGTTTGGCATCGGTCTCTCCTGTAAAAAATAAGTTAAAAAATTATAAGTTGCGAGTTAAAAGTTGACAAAGTCAGGCCTAAAACGCAGTATCCTTGGGAAAAATCCTAACAACGCCCAAAATCAGTATAGACTAAATCCAAGGGAGGGCAAAATCACATGAAACACAGCCCCCACGAAATCCCAACTCTTACAACTCAATTCAACACCTCCCGCAACGCATATCAAACAAAATCACAGGGTCGCCATGATATACTAATGATAGATTGTCTGGATTGAGTTTTGATCATCTGACTACGTGACTAACCATACAAGAAAACACAGGAGGAAACTATGGTGGAGAAACTAAAAAAGGAAGCCTATCGCAAGAAGAGAGAAGCGGAATTGCAGGCCATCGAGGCTCGCATCGAAGAGCTAAAGAGCAAGGCAGAAAAAGCGCAGGCCGAAGCGCAGATCACCTACGCGGAGCAGTTAGAGGAACTCGAAGCCCAACGCGAAGTCGCCGAAGATAAGCTGGAAGAATTGAGCACAGCCAGCGAAGCAGCGTGGGAGAAATTAACGACCGGCGTCGACGACGCTTTCGACGAGTTGCAGACCTCTATTTCAGAAGCCACAGAGCGCATCCAAAAATCCTTGAACTCGTAGCAAGGCGTTCACAGACGAAAAGCCCCGGCGACTATCGCGCCGTCAACTGGCTCAGAGAAGATTTTTTCTCTGAGCCAGTTTTTGCTTATGCGTGACTTTTGGATTGGTTGGGGGTTATAGTGTATGGGAAAGGTCGCATGATGATTGTGAAGAGTTTATTCATATAACATTTTATGTGACATTTTGTATAAGAAATTTGCATACACAAGGAGACAAACAATGAACAAGATAGCCGTCGTAACCGATAGCACCGCCAACTTGACGCCAGAAGTAGCAGAGGCTCACGATATTTCCATCATCCCCCTAAAAGTTCACTGGGGGGACGAGACCTACGTGGATGGCGTGACGCTGAGCGCGGAGACTTTCTATCAATGGCTAGCGGAGCGCGAGGAGACGCCCAAAACCTCGCAGCCCTCGGTGGGCGAATTTATCCAGTTTTTCGAGGAGGTCGCAGCGCGCCACGAGACCGATACGATCTTCGGCGCCTTTATCTCCGCCGAATTGAGCGGCACCTTGGCCTCGGCCATCCAAGCGAAAGCGGAACTTCCCCACCTCGATATCACGCTGGTAGACACGCGCTTCGTCTCGATGGGCGTAGGCTTTCAGGCGCTCAGCGCGGCGCGCGCGAGCCAAGCCGGCGCCTCGGTTGATGAGATCCTCACGCGCATCCAGCGCGTTCGTGCCCACACCGAGCTAATCTTCACGTTAGACACGCTGGAATACCTACGGCGCGGCGGGCGGATCGGTGGCGCGGCGCATTTGGTGGGCACCCTTCTGAACCTCAAACCCCTCTTGGCGATCCAAGGCGGCGTGGTGGAAGCGCTGGGCAAATCTCGCGGGCGTCAGAAATCGCTCCAAGTGTTGGGCGAGACGATCCAACAGCGCTTGGCCGGTCGTCGCCCCGCCGAGTTGGCCGTCATGCACACCGGCGCTCAGGAAGATGACGACGTCGACCAGGTCATCGCGTGGGTCACCGAACATCTCAAACCCCAGCGCCTCTACACCGGGCTGCTTTCCCCCACCGTTGGTACCCACGGCGGCCCCGGCGCCATCGGGATCGCGTTCCATCTGGAGAATGGCCACGCCAAGGACGGCGCTTAAACATCATCCCCGGCTGGACACTTTTCCCCGCATAATCTTGATCAGCAGACTAGCTACCGGACACTTTTTGAAAACAGCTCACGGATTTTCACGGATCCCACGGATTTTTATATTTTCCGCCGGCGAAGCTCTCCAGCCTGGCGCGCGTTTTTCCCCCTCACGTCTATGGGGACGCCATATAAAGATCAAAAAATATCTGGGTTAATCCGTGATTATCCGTGAGCTAAGAAATGTCCGGAGAATAGATCAGCAGATAGAGCAGATATAAGCAGATTGGATTTCAAATCGAGCGCGCAGTTCGGGTCAATGAATCTATCTGATATACCTGCTCTATCTGCTTCATCCGCTGAGATAGAGGTATAAAACTGTCAGGGAGGTAGTCATTTGGTCTAATTTGCCCAGGTAACTGTTCCATTCGCCTCATCCCCCGTATCCCCACACGCCGCGTTTGAAGCGCTTTTTACGTGTGGTATACTGGGGGTGATACATCTTCAGAAATCACCCTCGCTACCCTTCATCTAAATCACATCATCTAAATCACACACATCGAACATTACAGAGCCGCGCAGCCGTTGAGGAGACAATGACAACCTGGGCAATCCTGGGACACTTTTTCCATGGACTGACGTTTTTCACGCTTGGTTTAATGATTTACTTCCTCCAATACCGAAATCGTCGCATCACCTTGGCGCGACGACTTTCGTGGTTGGAAGTATGCCTGTTCTGCGAGGCCATCATCGCTTGGAACGATCTGCTGGCCCGCCTTAGCCCCGACCTGCATTTCCTCC
This sequence comes from Anaerolineales bacterium, assembly GCA_046541755.1. Classification (GTDB taxonomy): domain Bacteria; phylum Chloroflexota; class Anaerolineae; order B4-G1; family SLSP01; genus JAAAOZ01. The sequence goes on from JBKHCQ010000117.1 coordinate 3,281, forward strand.
CGGCTGTGATTCGCCTGCCAATCTTAGCCATCGGATATAGCTTCCTGGCGGCGTTTGGCTTGCAAGCCTTCCTGATCAAAAACAACCCTAGTGACGACACGACCGGTCGCGCGCGCTGGTTGCTCGCCGCCGTGCACCTCCTCTGGCTGATCCCCTATCTGGCGGCCCTAAAAATCGCTTCCCCCCAGATCCCGCAACTGACACAAGATGCTGAAGTCCTCATCCGTTATGGCGTGGCCTTCCCCGGCGGCCTGTTGGCCGCGGCGGGATTGCGGCGCGAGAGCTACCAAGTCCTCGATCCCAAACTTCGCGGGCGGATTCGCCACTATATGCGCCTGGTCGAGGTGATGACCGGCATGTTCGGCGTGTTGAATTTGGCGCTCGCGCCCCCGGCCTCATTTATGGACAACTGGCATCTACCCCAAACCGAGTCCCTCACTGCCTGGTTATGGGGCTTCGTCGGATTTGGGTTGGCGTGGGGCTTGGTGCGCGCGTTGACCACCATCCAATTAGAGATCGAGCATTGGATCGAGAGCATCGAGCGCATGCAGGCCCTCACGGCGGATCGGGAACGCATCAGCCGCGAGCTGCACGATGGCATTATTCAGTCCATCTACGCCGTCGGCCTCTTACTGGAAAGCGTCCAAAACAGCATCCCCACCCAACCGGAGCGCGCCCAGGCTCAACTGGGCCGCGTGATGGACAGCCTCAACGAGGTAATCCAGGATCTCCGCCGCTACATCTTCGACCTGCGCGGCGACATGCCCGACGACACCATCAAATCCGGCATCCAGCGCCTGCTGCGCGATTTTCACATCAACACCCTGCTGGAAACCGATTTCAACGTCACCGGCGCGCCGCCGGATCGCACCTTCTCGATAGAGCGGCGACGCCACATCTTCCAAATTGTGCGCGAGGCCCTGGCAAACACCGCGCGCCACGCCGAGGCGCGGTGGGCCAAGCTCCACCTCCATTATGGCGAGGAGGCCCTGGATTTAACCATCTCCGACGACGGCGTGGGAATGGAAACGCTCCTGGTAAGCAAGGGCTATGGCCTGCGCAACATCCGCGAGCGCGCCCGGCTCTTAGATGGCACACTCCGCGTGGAGAGCGCGCCCGGCGCGGGCGTCACCTATCATCTCACCGTCCCGTATTGATCTTGGAAAATTAGGCTGAGGCATGGATGTTAGTCACCTTCCCAGAAGGTGTTGCGAGATCAAATTGTGTAGGATAGCAAACATCAAGTAATACAAAATGGTAGTTAATAATAGACGAGTAAAAGGTAATAGAATATATGGCACATAGAATTTTGATTGTTGATGATCACGAGGTCGTGCGCTTGGGGTTGCGCGCCCTGCTGGCGGAGCAACGGGATTTCGACGTCATTGGAGATGTCGCCTCCGCGCAGGAAGCGATAGAGATGACCCGCGTCCATCAGCCCGACGTGGTACTGATGGACGTTCGGATGCCGGGTAAAAATGGCATCGATGCTTGCCGGGAGATCAAGGAACTGTGGCCAAACGTCCACGTGATTATCCTCACCTCCTACGCGGAGGATGAGATGCTCTTCGACGCGATCAACGCCGGGGCCGCCGGCTACGTCCTCAAACAGGTCGGCAGCGCCGAACTGATCCGCGCCATCCAATGCGTGGGGCGCGGCGAAGCACTCTTAGATCCGGCGGTGACACAGCGCGTCCTGGCTCGCGTGCGGATGGCCGCCCGCCAGGAACAGGCCGCCGCATTCAACGAATTGACCGTGCAAGAGTTACGGGTCTTACGCTTGGTCTCCAAGGGCAACACCAACAAGGAAATCGCCAAGGCCCTCTACTTGGGCGAAGGCACCGTCCGCAACTATGTCAGCAGCATCTTAGCCAAGTTAGACCTCACCAACCGCGCCGAGGCGGCCGCCTATGCCGTCCGGCACGGCTTGGAAAAGTACCTGGAAGAGTTCGACTAAAAGCAGATCACAACCCTATGTATATCTATCCAATCACAAACAACTAACAGCATGGAGGCAACAAAGACTATGACCAAGCAACAAACGAAGATCGAGCAACAGGTGGCGGCCCTCTTAGCCGAGATGACCCTCCAGGAGAAGGTCGCCCTCCTCTCCGGCAAGGATGCGTGGCACACGGTACCGATCGAGCGGCTAAACATCGCCTCGGTTACGATGGCCGATGGCCCACACGGCGTGCGCGCCACGCAGCCGGAGGCGGGCCGGATGGTCAGCCCGGCCACCTCGTTCCCCACCGGCATCTCGATGGGCGCCAGTTGGGACCCGGAACTGATCGAGCGCGTCGGGGCGGCGCTGGCGCAGGAGACGCGCGCCCTGGGCTGCGACATCCTGCTGGGGCCGTGCGTCAACATCGTGCGCACGCCCTTGGCCGGTCGCAACTTCGAGACCTACGCCGAGGATCCCTACTTAGCCGGCCAGATCGGCGTGGGCTGGGTCAACGGCCTGCAAGGCGAGGGCGTCGGCGCTTCGCTCAAGCACTACGCCTGCAACAACCAGGAAGTCGAGCGCTTCCGAGGCAATTCCATCGTCGATGAGCGCACGCTGCGCGAAATCTACCTGCCCGCCTTCGAGACCGTGGTCAAGGAGGCCCGCCCCTGGACGGTGATGTGCGCCTACAACCGCATCAACGGCGACTACGCCAGCGAGCACAATCACCTGCTGAACGAGATTCTCAAGGATGAGTGGGGCTTCAAGGGCGTAGTCGTCTCCGATTGGGGCGCCAATCACACCATCACAGCCTCCGTCGCCGGCGGATTGGATCTGGAGATGCCGGGGCCGGCCAAGTACTACGGCGATCTGCTCGTGGAAGCGACGCTGCTCTGGCAGATTGACGAGGCCCAAATCGACGAGGCCGCCCGCCGTGTCCTGCGCCTGATCGCTTGGGCGGGGAAGTTGGATGCGGCGGACGAGACGCCGGACATCGCAGCCGGCAGCTTGAACACGGAGGAACATCAAGCGCTGGCCCGCGAATTGGCCGAGGCCTCCATCACGCTGTTGAAGAACGAGGACGACCTGTTGCCCTTGGACGCGGGCCAACTCCAGAACGTCGCCGTCATCGGCCCGAACGCGGCAGAAGCGCGCATCGGCGGCGGCGGCAGCTCCTACCTGGAACCGCCCTATCGCGTCAGCCCATTGCAGGGCCTGGAGGAGGCGCTCGGCGACGAGGTCACGCTGCATTACGCCGAAGGCTGCGACAATTACGCCGTGCTGCCGCGCATCCCCAGCGCCTATCTGACGCCGACGCAGGGGCCGGAAGATCAAGAACAGGGCCTGTGGGGCGAGTACTTCGCCAACACGACGTGGGCCGGCGAGCCGGTGATCGCCCGCCACGAAATCCGCGCGGAGTTTGGCTGGTACAATAGCAGCCCCGCCGAAAACATTTCCAAGGATGCGTTCTCCGCGCGCTGGACGGCCGAGTTGACCGTCCCGGCGGATGGGCAATACACCTTCCGATTGGAAAATTCCGATCTCTGCCGCGTCTATTTGGATGGCGAGCTGTTGATGGAGAACGAGGGCGGCCCCGGCGCCTTAGATACCATCCCCAAAGCCGAGACCACCACGCGGGAGCTGACCGGCGGCCAGCCGCACCCACTCAAAATCGAATTTATGCGCGAGCAGCCCTCGCGCTTCGCCCGCGTCGAGCTAAAGATGGCCCGCACCTACCCGCCGGGGCAAGATCCTCGGCTGGATGCGGCGGTCGCGGCAGCGAAAGCCTCCGATGTCGCGATCATCTTCGGGGGGATGCCCAGGGGCTACGAGAGCGAGGGCCATGATCGGCCCGATTTGGGGATGCCCGGCCCGCAGGCCGAACTGATCCGCGCGGTGGCGGCGGCCAATCCCAACACGGTTGTCGTCCTGAACTGCGGCGCTCCCGTCGAGATGCCGTGGATCGACGCGGTTCCCGCCGTGCTGCTGGCCTACTATCCGGGGATGGAGGGCGGACGCGCGCTGGCCGACATCCTCACCGGGCAGGTCAACCCTTCCGGTAAGCTCCCGGTGACCTTCCCGAAGCGACTGGCGGACAATCCCACCTACATCAACTACCCCGGCGCGCGCGAAGTGCGCTACGGCGAGGGCATCTTCGTCGGCTATCGCTACTACGATAAGAAGCAGATCGAGCCGCTCTTTCCCTTCGGCTTTGGGCTTTCATACACCACCTTCGAGTATGGCGATATCCAAGCGCCGGACGAGGTCGCGGGCGACGCCTCAATTGAGGTAAGCATCGCAGTCGAAAATACCGGGGAGCGCGCCGGCCACGAGGTCGTCCAGCTCTACGCGCGCGATGTCGAGGCCCGCGTGGCGCGCCCCATCAAGGAGTTGAAGGGCTTCCGCAAGATTTATCTGGCGCCGGGTGAGGCGCAGACCGTGACCTTCACGTTAGATGCGCGGGCGCTTTCGTTCTACGATCCCTACGAAGAAGCATGGGTGGCGGAACCCGGCGACTTCGAGTTGCTGATCGGCAGCTCCTCGCGGGACATCCGCGCGGTGAAGAGGTTCACGTTGCGCTAAAGTAAATCAAACCTCGCGAAGGTTAACCAGAGTCTTCACAATCAAGCCATCTCTGGTGGGGCAACAGTCGTTGGGTTATGGGGTTTTACGCAACCTTCGCCAGGGTCAAGCAAAAGATTGCCGTGCCGTGATGTCCCAGAAGTACGCCACTTCGCTTTCGCTACGTGGCTGACTACAAACGCAAAAAAGCCCTGGAGATCGCGCGATCTTCAGGGCTTTTGTCGTCTCTGGGGATAGCGATTCACGCCTTGCCGCGCAGGCGCGCGCCGATTTCGCGCAGACGCGCGACCTCGTCAGGCGGGAGGCGATGGACGGCGCCCAGCGCGTGCGCCAGGTGATAGGCGCGGGCGGCGGCCTCCAGGCGCTCCACGGCGATCAGCGCCTCCTCCAGCGTAGCGCCGACAGTGACGCTCCCGTGATGGCTCAGGATCACAGCGTCGTGCTCGCGGATGGGCGCGCTGACGCTCTGCGCCAGCTCCTCGGCGCCGGGCGTGGCGTAGGGCGCCGTCGGCACGTCGCCGAGCGCGAGCAGCACCTCCGGGATGAGATCGACGGGGAGCGGTACGCCCGCAATCGAGAGCGCCACGGCATAGGGTGGATGGGCATGGAGGACGGCGCACACGTCAGGGCGCTGACGGTAGACCTCCAGATGCAGTTTCACCTCGGAGGTGGCGCTCAAATGCGGCGGCCCCGCGAGCTTTTGGCCCGTCATATCCACGATGACGAGTTCCTCCGGCTGCATCCGCCATTTGTAGACGCCGCTGGGCGTGACCAGCACGCGCTCCTCGTCCAATCGGATCGAGAGATTGCCGTCGCTGGAGGTGATGAGACCTCTCTCAGCAGCAACGCGGGCAATCGTGACGATTTCTTGTCGCAGTTCAGCTTCGGTTCTATGGGGTATGTGGGACATGGCGAATATCTCCTTGCAAGAGTGTCAAAGCAACAAAGCGGCAAAGGCTCTTGTTGGTTTTTAGATGAAATTGAGTGCGAATGATGCTCAGGCTCTAGTTAACACAGAGTTTCACGGAGTTTTTCACGGAGATACACAGAGAGCATCATTTCTCCGTGCTTCTCGGTGGTGCTCTGTGTCAAAATTAAACCGCTGGATGATTTCACCCAATTTCCTACATGAGCCAACAACAAAACAACCCCTCAAATCGGTTGTTGTAGCTTCTGGAAAGGTCGTTAGCGAACGTTCAACTTGCAACCCGCTCCCATTGTACCCCAGAGCACAAAACTGAAAAACCTTATGGCGCTTCCGCCTCATACATCTCGTAGGCCTCGTGATTCAGCACCCCGAGCAAGCGCTCCAACAACGCGCGCAGGTCAGGATCGACCGTGCCGTAGTGCAGCGTAAAGGTCGCCGCCGTCGCGACCTGCGTCGCCAGGCCCGGCGATCCATGCTTGATCCAATCCGCCAGCAAGTGCACCGTATCGCGATTGACGCCGATTTTGCCGGCGGCCTCCAAATTCAACAACATCGCCAGCTTCTTGGCGTGATCCTGATGCGGCGTCGAGGCGTAGAGCGTCTGTTCGCCCATAAAATTATAGCAGACGCCCCACTCGGCCTCCGGGCGCTCCTGATTGCGGCACACATAGTAGCGCCACTCAGTGACCGTCATCGCGCCCCGTAACCGGGCGACCTCCTCCAGAAGATTCTCCGCCAGATCCTTGAGCGTGGTGACATCCTCGCTGAACAATAAGTGGCGGCGAATCTTGTCCAAATCCAACGGGTTATTCTGCGCTTCCGCTTCCGCTTCCGCCTCTGCTTTTAGCCCCTCGATATCTTCCGCTGTGAGCAATTCCTCGTCTTGTGGCATAATATTCATCTCACTCCTTGGTGATCCGTCAAACCAATTGATGTTTACGGTATCCAATGCTATAAAGCCCGGCG
>JBKHCQ010000118.1:0-9673 GCA_046541755.1 Anaerolineales bacterium
CTTGTAGAATAGGCCTCACAGGGAGTCAGTATGACAAACATTCAATACATTCTTTTTGATTTAGATGATACGCTCTATGCAGGCGCTTCACCGCTCTTCAAAGAAGTGCGCCGCAACATCCAGCACTGGCTGCATCAGCGCCTCGATATCTCGCTGGAGGCGGCGAGCGCCCTTGCCCACGAGTATTACACCGCCTACGGCACTACGATGATCGGCCTGCTGCGCCATCATCCCCACGTGGACATCGACGATTACTTGGCCGCCGTGCATCGCGTCGATGTGACACAATATCTCAGCCCGCATCCTGAGCTGGCGGCGATGTTGCGCCGTATCGAGGTCCGCAAGGCCATCTTCACCAATGGCATCACGGTGTGGGCCGAGCGGATTCTCACCCAGCTAGACGTGCGCCCGCACTTCGAGCACATCATCGACGTGCGCGCGGTCGGCTATCAGGGCAAGCCCTATCCGGCGGCCTACGAGAAGGCATTGGATATTTTGGGGACAACGGGCGACGCCTGCATCTTCATCGAGGATCAGCCCCGCAACCTCCAGGCCGCGGCGGCCTTCGGGATGCGGACGATTCTGGTGCGCCGTGATGCGACGCCGGAGGAGAAAGAGAGCGTGGAGTTCGCCGTCGATCACATCTTAGAGACGGAGCCAATCCTCCAGCGCCTGCTCCACAACGGGTCAGTGGATTCAGGTCCGAATCAATGATGAACGTCTGCTACAAGTGCGGTCAATACCACGCCGCCAAAGAGATCGATCCGACTGGCCCCTATGCCATCTGTCCCGCCTGCGGCCACCGCCACCCCTTTCGACGCCTGCCGCTGCTCCTCCTCTGCGGCGCCAGCGGCAGCGGGAAATCCACAGTCGGCCATCACCTGCCCTGGATGACGCAACAAGCCGTGGTCTTGGACAGCGATATCCTGTGGAGCGCGGCCTTCGATCAGCCGGAGACCAACTACCGCGATTTCTACGAGACCTGGCTGCGGCTCGCCAAGAACATCGCTCAAGCCGGCAAGCCCGCCCTGCTGATCAGCGCCGGCGGCATCCCGGAGAACATCGAGCCATGCGAGGAACGCCGCTATTTCTCGGCCATCCACTACCTGGCGCTCGTCTGCGACGATGCAGCATTGGCGGCGCGCTTGCGTCAGCGCCCGGCGTGGCGTCAGAGCAGCGAGCCGGCCTTCATCACAGCGCAGATCGAGTTCAATCGCTGGTTCAAGACCAATGCCGAGGAACAGACACCGCCCATCACTTTACTGGACACGACGGAGGTCGCCATCGAGCAGACAGCAGCGCGCGTCGCCGCGTGGATTGAGGAAATCATCGAGGGGATCAATCAAGAGGGACCAAATAAAAAAGAGAACGAACTTTGAAATTCGTCCTCTTTGCATTATAATGCCGAAGGTGGGAGTCGAACCCACATGGGCAAAGCCCGAGCGAGTTTGAGTCGCTTGCGTCTGCCAATTCCGCCACTTCGGCGTAACCAAAAGTATAACTAATTTTGGAAATTCGTCAAGTCCTTACGTTCAGTTCGACCAAAGGATGCATGAATAACACACAGGAAAATTGGGATGAAACCGAGCTGATCGCAGCCGCGCAGCGCGGGAATTTAGACGCCTTTAATGAGTTGGTCTTGCATTACCAGACCCGCGTCTACAACCTCGCCTATCACATTATGAAAGATCCGGCCTCGGCGGATGATGCGACGCAGGAGGCGTTCATCTCCGCCTACCAGGCGTTGGATCAATTCCGCGGCGGCTCCTTTCGCTCGTGGCTCCTGCGCATCGTCTCGAATGCGTGCTACGATGAGCTGCGCCGTCTCAAGCGCCGGCCCAGCATCTCGTGGGACGATTTCGGCGATTTAGACGAGGAGGCCAATCCCCACCTGGCCGATGGCGGCGAGCGCCCGGAGCAATCATTGCAGCGAGATGAGCTGGGGGATTACTTAGCGCAGACGATTGAGAAGCTTCCGGAGGATCAAGCTCACGTGCTGGTATTGATCGACCGCTTGGGCCTCTCGTATCAGGAAGCCGCCGAGACGATGGACGTCGAGTTGGGAACGATCAAATCGCGCCTTTATCGCGCGCGCCGCAAGATGCGCGATCTATTACAGGAACGAGCGGAACTTTTGCCCCCTCGCTATCGTCTAAAGGATGAGACGGGTTATAACGTGGAGGCAAATCTATGAAACATAACGTGCAAGGCACACAAAATACCAGAGATACAAGATGGAGCGAGCAGCTTTCCGCCTATTTGGATGGCGAACTCACGCCGGCCGAGGCGCGAACGCTGAAGGAGCAGATCGCCGAACAGCCAGACCTGCGCCAGGAGCTGGAGGAGATGCGCATGACGCGCGAGGTTATGCGATCTGTGCCGCTCCAGACGCCGCCCCGCAATTATTTACTGACGCCCTCGATGGTCGCCGCCGATAAACCGTCACAGGTGCGGGCGCCGCGATCACGACGTATGCCGCTCTTACTGTTGCGCCTGGCGACGTCGCTGACGGCCATCGCCTTTGTCATCACCGCGGGACTGGGCTACATCCAGAACACGGCGCGACCCGCCACACAGTTGACGCGCGAGATGTCCCAGGAAGCCACATCGCTGGAACGGGTGGAGAGCACTGTGCCGGTTGAGATGGAGAGGGAGACAAAAGAGGAAGCGGAGACCTTCGCCGCGACGCAAGCCACACCCCCCGATCCAGATGCGACGCTTTCGCCCCAGGAAGAGATGGCGCTCTCCGAAGTGCCGGAGGGGAGCCAAGAAGGGCTGGGCGGCGGGGCGGCACCGATGCCGGAGGCGACGGCTAGGGATGAGCTCGATACAGAGCAGGCCAACGGCGACATCGCCGTCGCAAGCGATGACACAGGGGAAGAGGCAGCCGCCGAAGAAGAAGCCATCGCCCCCCAGGAGCAGGAGGATGAACTCCTGCCGATCTCCCCCGATGAACCGGAGGTCGCCGCGCCAGATCCCTCAGAAATCCAAGGAGAACGCGAAGCCTTCCCGCCCCCGGGACTATCGGCGGTCTTGGGCGGGCTGACACTCATCTTGGCCGTCATCACCTTCTGGTTTTCGCGGCAGGGCTGACCAACCGTTTGCTATAAATTCAACAGAGAAAACCAAACCCACAGCCTCGCCGGATTTGACAATCCGGCGAAAGCTTTTTAAATAGGGTCAGTGAGGAAAAAATATCCCCTTACCGAACAGGAGACTATGACATCAAAAGAGCATGATCACGCTCACGAGGGAGTACAGCAGCCCGCCCTGAACTTCTGCCCGCACTGCGGCGCCGAACTGGCATCGCGCGCGGCGTTTGGCCGGACACGGCGCTACTGCCCCCGCTGTGAGCGCGTCATCTTTCGACAGCACAAAATCGCGGCGGGGATGTTGCTCACCGACGAGACGGGGCGCATCCTCCTCGTCCAACGGGCATTGAACCCCCATCGCGGTGCTTGGACGCTGCCGGCCGGCTTCGTCGAGTATGACGAAGATCCCGCCGCCGCAGCCATCCGCGAGACGCGAGAGGAGACCGGCCTGGAAGCAGAGGTCAGCGGGATTTTGGACGTCGTCGCCGGGCGCGAGCATCCGCACGGCGCGGATATCATTATCGTCTATCGCGGGCGGATCATGGGCGGGGAGTTGATGGCCGGCGATGATGCCGCCGCCGCGCGCTTCTTCGCCCCGGACGCGCTGCCCCCGATAGCCTTCCAAGCCACCCCCCGCGCCGTCGAGCGCTGGCGCGCGACATCGGAGGCCGGGCGATGAAGCTGAAATTCCGCGCTCTTCAGCGTTTGCTATGGTTGGGGATGCTGGTATTGCTCCCATTGAATAGCTGTGTCGCCTCGAGTTCGATGGCGTTCGTGACCCGCGCCAATTCGCCTTTGGGCTTCGCCATCCCATCGCCGACGCCCACGCCAACAGCTACAGCCACCCCCACCGCGACGCCCACCATCACGCCGTCGCCGACGCCCACATCGACCCCGACACCGACGGCCACGCCGTCGCCCACGCCCACCGCGACGCCCACACTAACGCCTACCCCCACGCCCACCGCGACGCCCGCCATCAGCATTGAGCTGACGCTGACGCCCACGCTCCCCATCACCGCGACGCCCGTCATCTCGCCGCTGCTTTCGCCGCTGACGACGCCCACGCCGCCGCCTACGCCGAGTCCCACGCCCACCTATCCCCCGCCGCCGGAGGAAGTCCACGTCCCCATCTTGATGTATCACTACATCTCGGATCTGCCGCCCGACGCCGACGTCTATCGCCGTAATTTAACGGTCACGCCGGAGCGCTTTGAGGAGCATCTGCGCTACCTGCAAGAGGCAGGCTACCAGACCGTCACGCTGCTAGATGTCTACGAGGCGCTGGAGATCGGCAAACCGCTGCCGTCCCAGCCCATCGTGCTCACCTTCGATGATGGCTACAAGGACGCCCTCACCGAGGCGCTGCCGCTTCTCCAGGCTTACGGCTTTGTCGGAGAATTCTTCGTGTTGGCGACGCCCGCACACTATGAAGCCCCACACTATCTGAGATGGGACGAAATGCTGGCGATGGCCGAGGCCGGGATGCAGATCCAGGCGCACGGGCGCGATCACTATGATCTCACCGGGCGCACCTATGACTTTTTGGTCTACCAGATTTTGGGATCGAAAGAGGCCATCGAGGCCCACACCCAACGTCCGGTCACCTTCTTCTGCTATCCCTCCGGGCGCTACGATGACGACACACAAGCGGTCGTCGCGTCCGCCGGCTATCGGGGCGCGGTCACCACCAAATGGGGCGCGACGCAGCGGCTGGACAATCGCTACACCTGGCCGCGCATCCGCATCAGCGGCGAGTGGTCGTTGGGGGTTTTCGTCAACATCTTAGAGGAACTGCAAGAAACACATAGCGAGGCAATCAGAACTGAGGAATAATAACATGCGCAAAAAATCACTGCTGATGATCGCCCTGGGGGTTTGGCTCTTGATCGTGCTGGCGTGCAACTTCCCTGGCATCGCCGAGCCGGCGCCAACGCAAACGCCCATCATCTACGTCACCGTCCTGGTCGCCACGCCGACGCCGCCCGAGGCCGCGCCTACGGCAACCGACCCCGCCGTTGAAATCACCCCCACGGAGACTGTGACCGCCACCGCCGCTATCACCACGACGCTCACGCCGACGGCGACCGCCACGCTCACCGCCACCGTCAGTCGGCCCACGGCGACGGTCCCGCCCGGCCCGCCGCTGAGTTTCGACGATCCGCCATGGGAGTTCGTTGAGTGGCATCACATCCCTGATACAAGCGATTACGAGGGCGTCCTTCGGTACCACGTCATCGGCGGCACGCCGCCCTACCAGTCGCAGTTGGAAGATGGCTCCATCGTCGACGGGCTGGAGATAACCTTCCGCTGGCGATTATGCGAGCCGATGCCCGCCACCGCCCGCGTCTGGTCGGCCGATGGGCAAACAATAAGCACGAGAATCTGGATCTGGCAAGTGGGCTGCGAGGATTGATCGCGCCGACCGGCGAGCAAGACGTGATAGTTGCTCAATCCAATCGGCGTGGTAAAATTTGGAGTGTAATCGGGGCCGGCCAACCAACCAACGGTGCTCTGAGAGGGAGAAGGCATGAGCGAGGATCTCAACACATTTTTCAACGAGTTATTGAAGACCATCAGCGAGTTTATCGCTCGCTACAAGGGGTTGCCGGTGCTCATCGGGGTCGGGTTGGTGCTGCTCAGCTTGATCTTCAACATCCTGCCCCCGTGGCCCGTCATCGGATGGCTGGCGAAAACCCAGCTATTTTTACATCTGGGGGTCATCATCGGCCTGATCGGCATCTTGTTGGGAGACGCCTTGTAGCGTTCTAAAGAAAAAAGAACCGCTCTCCGTCGCAATCAGAAAAATAACACGACGCTCCGCATCGATTAAGACATTATTCTTAGTCGAACTCCACAATTTGGCCGTCTTGGCCCTTTTTGCGCCCGCCACTTTGCGCCCGCCACGCCCGACGAAAAGCCCATTCAGGGCCGGCTTCCCTCTCTACCCCGGCCTTTTGCTTCGAATTCCCACATCGGGCAAACGAAGTGCTTTTCCGGCCGATTTACTTCGAGTCTCACATCGTAGCGTAAATTCATCACCTTTGTGTTGGGTAATAAAACAATGCAAAGTTTAGTTTGTGAGCAACGCTCCGATCTTCACAACCGTTCCGTGGATTGGGCCTCGCGCTGCGCTTCATGCTCTTCATTAACCGGGACCTTCTCGCGCGCCTCAGCCGTGACCGGCTCGTTGTGCGAGAAGACCAACGCATCCTCGTCCTCATCGACGGCGGCCCACACCCGCTCGCCAGCCCTGATCTCACCCTTGAGGATCTTCACGCTGAGTGGGCTTTCTACATAACGCTGCAACGCGCGTTGCAGCGGGCGCGCGCCAAACTGGGGATCAAAGCCCTTCTCGGCCAACCACTGCTTGGCATCCATTGTAAGGAAGACCGCCAGATCGTAACCATCTAAGCGCGCCTGGATTTCTTCCATTTGTAGATCCACAATCTTGACCACTTGCTCGATATCTAAGTTCTCGAAGATGATAATCTCGTCGACGCGGTTGAGGAACTCCGGACGGAAGGTTTCTTTCAGCGCCGAGAGTGACCGGCGGCGCCGCCGCTCGTCCTCCGCATCGCGCCCCCGGACGAAGCCCACGGCCCCACCCTTGCTGGCGTAGTCCGTGCCCACGTTGGAGGTCATGATCACAACGGTGTTGCGGAAATCGACCTTGCGGCCCTGGCCGTCGGTCAGGTTGCCCTCGTCTAGGATCTGCAACAGCGCGTTCCACACATCGGGATGCGCCTTCTCGATCTCATCGAAGAGCACGACTTGATAGGGGCGGCGGCGCACCGACTCTGTGAGCTGCCCGCCCTGGTCGTAGCCGACATAGCCCGGCGGCGATCCGAATAGCCGCGAGACGGTGTGCGCCTCGCGATACTCGCTCATATCGATGCGCAGCAGCGCGTCCTCGTCATCGAACATAAAAGCGGCCAGCGCCTTCGCCGTTTCGGTCTTCCCCACGCCCGAAGCGCCCAGGAAGAGGAAGCTGCCGATGGGCCGTTGGGGATCCTTCAGGCCCGCGCGCGCGCGGCGGATCGCGTCCGCAATCGCGTTGATCGCCTCATCCTGGCCGATGATGCGCTCCTGCAACGCCTCCTCCATCCGCAGCAGCTTGTCCGCCTCCGTCTCCATCACCTGCGAGACCGGGATGCCGGTCCATTCCGCGACCACATCCGCGATGTCCTCGGCGCCCACCGTCTCATCCAGTTGATGGCTGTTGAGCCACTCCTCGCGCTTCTTATTGAAGACCTTCTCTAATCGAATCCGCTGCGTCTTCAGATCCGCCGCCCGCTCATAATCGCGCAAATCTCCGGCGGATTCCTCCTCCGCGTGCAGGCGATTGATCTCGCGCTCCATTCCCTTGAGATCCGGCGGCAGCGTGAAGAGCGTCACGCGCAGCTTGGCGGATGCCTCATCCATCAGATCGATGGCCTTATCGGGCAGATGACGATCCGAGACGTAGCGATGCGACAGCCGCGCCGCCGCCACCAACGCCTCTTCGGAAATCGAGACTTTATGATGCGCCTCGTAGCGATCTCGCAGCCCGCGCAACATCTCGATGGTGTCCTCGACCGCCGGCTCTTCCACATAGATGGGCGCGAACCGCCGCTCCAGCGCGCCATCCTTCTCGATGTACTGGCGATATTCATCCAACGTCGTCGCGCCGATGCACTGCAATTCGCCGCGCGCCAACGCCGGTTTGATCATATTCGAGGCATCCAACGCGCCGGCGGCATTCCCCGCGCCGACGACAGTGTGTAACTCATCAATAAAGAGGATGTTCTCACCCTCAGAACGCTGCACCTCTTCTAAAATGCCCTTGAGACGCTCCTCGAACTCGCCCCGGAAGCGCGTGCCCGCGACCAAGGCGCCCATATCCAACAGCAACAGCCGCCGCCGCTTGAGGATTTCGGGCACGTCGTCATCGGCGATTTTCTGCGCCAGCCCTTCGACAATGGCCGTCTTGCCGACGCCCGGCTCGCCGATGAGAACGGGGTTGTTCTTTGTGCGCCGCACCAGCACCTGGATCACGCGCTGAATCTCTGCATCCCGCCCGATGACGGGGTCTAGTTTGTGCTCCAGCGCCATCTGCGTCAGATCGCGACTGAAGCGCTCCAAAACCTGGTAGCGGGATTCGGCCTTGGGGGTTTGCACCCGCTGGCCATCGCGCATCTCCTTCACCAGGCCCAGGGCGCGCTCATAATCGAGGTCATACTGGGTCATGAGCTTCGCCACCGATGTGTTGCGCTCCTGCACAATTGCCAAGAAGAGATGCTCGGTGGAGATATACTCGTCCTTGAACTTCGTCGCCTCATTTTGGCTGAGGTCTAATACCCGCTTCACGCGCGGGGTGATGAAGACCTGCTGCCCGCCGCGCGCCCCATAGATGCCGGGCCGCGAATCCTTGCGCAGCAGTTGATCCAAATCCTGCTCGATCTGATCGGGGTCCGCCCCCATCTCGGAGATCAGGGCCGGCACGATGCCCTCCTCCTGCCGCACCAGGGCCAGCAGGAGATGTTCCACATCCACTTGACTGTGACCGTATTGAGTCATTAAAGTTACCGCTCGTTGCGCGACCTCTTGGGCGCGTTCGGTAAAGCGGTCAAAACGCATCATCTTAGCTTATGCCTCCTGCGGTAGCCTTCTACCGCTTAGATTCAATATCATTATATCACGATTGTAACAGTTTAGTCTTATGAGCAATGCTCCAAGCCCTCGTCTCCGGGGGCGTCTAAGCAGATCGAAGGTGCTTTGTAAACGTCCCCGGGGACGGGGACTGAGAGCTTTTTTGAAGTTCTGGGAACATCCACTCACGTAATTAAACAGATGCTCACGATTTGTCTGACAACGTGGCCGCTACATCCACTACATCCGCACCAGCGAGCGCAACGCCGCGCGGGCGGCGGATTGCTCGGCCGCGCGCTTGCTCTGACCCTCGCCCTCGCCCACCACGCGCTCGTCCAGCAACACCTGCGCGGTGAAGGTCTTGGCGTGATCCGGCCCTATCTCATCTACGATCCGATAGGCCGGCGTAATGCCCAAGCTGGCCTGCGCCCACTCCTGGAAACGCGACTTCGCATCTAAGTAGGATTCTGTCTGGAGGATGGTCTCCGCCTCGCGCGCGAACCACGCCTCCAGCCGCGACCAGACCGTGCCCAAGTCCGCGTCCAAGTAAAACGCGCCGACGGTCGCCTCCAGCGCGTCGCACAAATTCGCGGGGCGATCCTGACCGCCGCTCTCCTCCTCGCCACGCCCCAGGCGCAGCGCCTCGCCCAGGCCCAGATCCCGCGCCAGGCTGGCTAACGTCTCCGTGCAGACCAACGTCGCGCGCAGGCGCGTCAACGGCCCTTCGGAATAGTCCGGGTACTCGCGATACAACCACGCCGCGACCATAAAATCCAACACAGCATCGCCCAAAAATTCCAGGCGCTGATTGTGATACTCCTCGCCTCCCTCCTCCGGGTGCTCGTGCGCGTAGGAGGGATGCGTCAGCGCCAACCGCAACAGCTCCGGGCGCTCAAACTGATAATTCAATCGTTCCTGAACCTTCGAAAAAGGCAACGAAGGCAACGAAG
>JBKHCQ010000119.1:0-9669 GCA_046541755.1 Anaerolineales bacterium
TTCTACGCCATCTGCAATTGCTGCGCCTGCTGCTGTGGCGCGATGCAGGCGCAGCGCAACGGCGTGCCGATGCTGGCTTCGTCCGGGTATATTTGCCAGGTGGATGAGGCCGCGTGCGTGGGTTGCGGGACCTGCGCGCCCTTCTGTCAATTCGAGGCGATCCAAATGGACGACGGAGACGCTGGCCACGCTGTGATCGATGCAGAGGCCTGCATGGGCTGCGGCGTCTGCACCTCCAAATGCCCGCAGGATGCGCTCGCGCTGGTTCGGGCGCCGAGTCGCGGGGAGCCGTTGAAGGTAGAAAACTACGTCACTGCGTAAACGTATTACGTAGCCCAAGGAGATCTCTATGCCCAATCTCCCAGGGCGCGACCAACTCGCGTGGTTAGCCAGCTTCCCCGATGAGAATCCCAATCCCGTGCTGCGCTTCGGCCTCCAGCGGTCATCGGCCAGCCGGGGGAGCAGGTGGCGGTGAATTTCGCACTGCTGATCGATATTTTGTTGTAGGATAGAATGGAATGGTGGCTCTTCGATGTCCGTGACACGCGCACGAAGAACGCGCTGTTGACGCAGCACAGCGCAGCGCCCGTCGATGCCTCAGCGCCCGGCTTTGGCAAGATCACCGTCGAGGTGGGTGTGTGGGTGGTGGCGGAGTGAGAGAGGCAGAGACGTCCCAGGAGGAACACTTATGAACGATAATCCCAACACCCCCGTCCCTTCCGCTTGGCCGGGACGGGTGCTCTATGGTCTGATCACCATCTTGCTGCCCATTGCCTCCTTTGCGCTGGCGTTTGACGGCGGACTCGGCCCGGAGTGGCAAAGCGGGCAGATCAGCGATTACGCGATGCTCATGCTCCATGGGCCGGTGTCGCTGTACTTCTCCCCCTTCCTGGCCTACGCGATGCTCTCGATGCTCCTGCTGCTGATCGCGCCGGGGCGCTTTTCCAGTCGCTTCGCCGTGCGCTTCGGCATCTATACCGGGGCGCTCTTGGCGCTTCAGTATCTCCTGCTGCTCAGCATCGCCTTCCCGCCCGGACTCATCTTCATGGGCGCCAGCGTTTCTCTCGCCGTGGGCCTCCCCTGGGTCTACGCTAAATTGACCGCGCGCTTCGGAGCCGCGACCACTTGGGCCATCCTCATCGGGGTGTTCGTCGCGCTGGTCGTGGGATGGGGCCTCTACACCGGTGATATCATCTACTCAGTGATAGCAAACCTCCCATCGATGGTGATCATTACAATGTTGGCGAGCGGGCCGGCGTGGTGTCTGCTCATCGCGGCGCGGGTCTCTCTCCGGCTGATGCGCAAGCACGAGGTGCCGCGCAGCGCCCTCGCGCCCGCCGGGATCGGCGTGGCCGTCTGGCTGATCGGTTGGATCAGCGCGTGGCGCCTGGCCATCGCGAAGGCGCTGGAGGTGTACGCCGCGCTGCCGACGTCGCCGCCGGAATGCTACATCGCCACCGCCGCCGCTCACGGGCACCCGCACTTCGTCAAATCCGAGCGGATCATCGACGCGCGCGGGCGGACGATGTGGATCAATCCACAGGTGCGCTATTTAAAGTGCGCAGAGCTGGCCTTGAGGGCCGTGTGGCCGGCGGCGCATCGCCTCGGCCGGAGGATGTACGACTGCGTCGGCGCCCGTCTGGCCTGGAGGATCACACATCCGCTGGTGGCCGACGCCGTCTATCTGACGCTCAAGCCCTTAGAATGGAGCACGCGGGCGATCCTCAAACTTTTGTACCCGGAGGTTGTGAACATCGCCGCTCGCTTCTATGCTGACGGGGGCTGAAAATCCCCGCCTCACCTCGCACCGAGCCATTCGACGGCCAATTTCCCCCAAATCGGCCAAAAACCCTTGAAAAAACGCCTTGTCTGTGATATGATTGACCTTTAACGCGGCTATCCTTAGGTGTACGCAGGATAGCCTTGGATGTTGGCCTACTCATTACCCCGCACCACAAGAAAGAGTTATGTATCCAGATAGTGAAATTCTGTTTCCGCCCCGATGTATCGATGATTTAGCCGACCTGCGCGGCCCAGAGTGGCAGAAGCTGGTTCAGCGAATTTTGACCTTACCGAATAATCACAAAGAGGTCGTCGCCTTCGGCTTGATGATGTGCAAGATGGGAAGTTGCCTCACGTGCGATTTGGACAGCTACCGCGCGTCGTTGGGCTGCTGCACGTGCGCGCAACGCACCATCAGCGGCTTCAAGGGTGATGATGATGAGTTGCTGGGACGTTATCACGAGGCGTTGGATGAGGTAGAGGCGTTCATCGCAGATGAAGGCGATCTCCCTCTCGCCGCGAAGTTACTTCTGGCGGAAGTTATTCCCCCTATCTCCCAACGCTGACCTTGGGAGGCGCGATTATGCGCAAGCCCTTGATGCGTTCCGCTCTGATTTTCCTGCTCGCGCTGGTCATCGCGCTGGCGGGGATCAGCCTCTTGTCTCCCCGCGAGCGCCTCTTCGCCCTCACCGGCGAGGAGCGTTGGCTGCCTCAATTGCGCGGGCTGGTGCAGTGGGCCTTCCGCTGGACGCGCCCCCTGCCTCAGACCGCCGATCATGTCCCCACGACGTACACGGATCACCCGCCCTTCGGCGTCAACACCTTCCTTGAACAGGAGGTCGAGCCGGAGAAACGCGCCCTCGCGCTCCAGATGATCGCGGACGCGGGCTTCCACTGGATCCGCCAATCGTTCCCCTGGTACGACATCGAAATCCACGGCAAGGGCGATTTTGAGGATCGTCGCCACGAGCCGCACCGCTCCGCGTGGGATAAATACGATAACATCGTCGCGTTGGCCGAGGAGCACGATCTGCGCATCATCGCGCGGCTGGAGGCGCCCCCCGCCTGGAGCCGCCACGATGGCACGGCGCGCGGCGCGTTCGGCCCGCCGGACGATTTCGAGGATTACGCCGCTTACGTCGAGGCCGTCGCGCGCCGCTATCGCGGGCGTATCCGCTTCTACCAGATCTGGAACGAGCCGAACATCTACCCGGAATGGGGCAATCAGCCGGTCGATCCAGAAGGCTACGCGGAGCTGCTCTGCCTGGCCTACGAGCGCATCCGCGCCGCCGATCCCGACGCCGTGGTGATCAGCGGCGCGATGGCGCCCACCGCCGAGTTAGGCACGTGGAATCCGGCGTATGAGGGCAATAACCTGATGGACGTCATCTTCCTGCAACGGATGTATGACGCCGGCGCGGGCGCGTGCTTCGATATTATGGCGGTGAACAACTATATGCTCTGGTCCGGCCCGTCGGATCACCGGATGCGGCCCACGCAGGATCAGGTCAACTTCTCGCGCCCCCTGTGGGTGCGCGATGTGATGGTCGCCAACGGGGACGCGCACAAGCCCATCTGGATCAGCGAGATGAACAGTAACGCCGCGCCGGAGCACATCCCCGCGCGGTTTGGGCGCGTCACGCCGGAGCAGCAGGCGCGCTACGCCCCGCTGGCCTTCGAGCGCATCCAGCGCGAATGGCCGTGGGCGGGCGTCACGACCGTCTGGTTCTTCAAGCGCGCCACCGACGCCGAGCGCGACCAGCCGATGTATTACTTCCGCATGGTGGAGCCGGATTTTACCCCCACGCCGCTCTACGAGAGCTTGGACGCCTACTTAGAGGAATTAACGCCCACGCTCTATCCCGGTCAGCATCAGGCGACGACGTGGCAACTCGCCTACACCGGCGCCTGGGAAGAGGTCGCCACCGCCGGCGCGATTTTGGGCAGTTATCACCGCGCCGCGCCCGAGGCCGCCGTCGCCTTCACATGGGAAGGCCGCCGGCTCATCTTGATTCCCGGCCCCGGCGCGGGCACACTTCGCCTCACGACCGAGGACGGTCAGCAGCGGGAGATCGAGCTGCACGGCGAGTCGGTCACACTGGCGCGTCACCTCCGCGCCCAACCGCGCACCGTCACCCTCACCGCCCTCGAGGGCGAAGTCAGCATCGACGCTCTCTGGGTGAAGTAGAGACGCAAGATTTTGCGTCTCTACAGGACTCCCTCTACCTCCCTCTGTCCGTTTACCTCCACTTGCCTCGCTTGGAAAATAGGTTACACTTCCTACTGATTAAGTAATCACTTAAAGTCGGCCCTATGGATCTATCAGACCTGGCCCAATTTTTCAAAGCGCTTAGCGATGAGACCCGCCTGCAACTAATCGCGCTCCTCGCGCGTCAGGAGGCGGGGCAGGCGATGTGCGTCAGTCGGTTGGCCCGCGCGCTGGACACGACGACGCCCAACGTCTCTCAACACCTGCGCGTCCTCAAAGAGCTAGATTTAGTCTATGGCGAGCGGCGGGGCTATCAGATCCACTACTATCTCAACGGCGAGCAGCTAGCGGCCTACACCACATCCGCGCGCGAACTGCTCGGCGACCGATTCCTGGCTAAAAATCCTCATCAACAGGAGGTGTAACTATGCATGGACGCCCCGCGCGCGCGAGGCCGCCGGGCAAGGATCGCCGGCCCGGCCCCAGCGGCCCCATCTGGCCCACATTGCGGCGGCTTCTGCGCTATATGCGCCCGCACGCCCTGCTGCTCAGCGGCGTCGTCCTGGCCGCCCTATTGACCACCGCCGCCGAGTTGGCCCCGCCCATCATCATCCGCCAGACCGTCGACCACTTCATCCTCGGCGGCGACGCCCGCCGGATCTGGAGCGCGGCGCTCGGCCTCTTCCTGCTCTCGCTCGTCCAGGGGGGCATCGATTTCCTGCGCCTCTACCTCACCGCGTACATGGGTCAGCGCATCGTCTTCGAGATTCGCAACGCCGTCTTTGAACATCTGAGCCGGCTCTCCTTCGCCTTCTACGATCAGGCCCGCACCGGCGACCTGATGTCGCGGGTCACCGCCGATGTGGACACGCTGAACACCTTCTTCGGACGCGCCGCCGTCATCGTCTTGACCAACGTCCTCACGCTGATCGGCATCTTTGGCGTGCTCTTTATCTGGGATTGGCGGCTCGGCTTGATCTATCTGGCGTGTTTACCGCTGATCGCTCATGGCATGTGGATCTACGCCCGGCGCGTGCGCCCGGCGATGGGCAAGGTGCGCCGCAAATTGGCCGATCTGAACGCCGTCCTGCAGGAGAGTCTGGCCGGGGCGCTCGTCATCAAGCTCTTCGGGCGGGAGGCCTTCGAGCGGAAAAAAGTCGTTCGCCAGAGCCGTCAGTTGCTGGAGGCGAGCCTCACCACGGCGCGCATCACGGCGCGGTGGATGCCTTACGCCCACGTCATCATGGGCGTGGCGACCGCGTTAGTCCTCTGGTGGGGCGGATACGGCGTCATCGCGGAGCTTGTTTCCCTCGGCACGCTGATCGGATTCACCACCTACATCCAACTGCTGATGCGCCCCATCCGCCAGACGGGGATGATGCTCAGTATGACGTTGCAGGCGCTGGCCGCCGCCGAGCGGGTCTTCAAGGTGCTGGATACGCAGCCCCACATCCAGAACGCGCCCGATGCTTACGAACTACCCTCTATCACGGGCCGTGTGCAATTCACGGAGGTCAGTTTTGCCTACGAGGCCGGCGATAACGACGTCCAGGCGCTGCACAACATCAGCTTCGAGGCCCGACCGGGGGAGATAACGGCGCTCGTCGGCCCCTCCGGCGCGGGTAAGACGACGCTGGTGCATCTCTTGCCGCGCTTCTACGAAGCGCAAGCGGGCCGCATCACCATCGATGGCCATGACATCCGCGATGTGACCATCGAGAGTCTGCGCGACGCCATCGGCATTGCTATGCAGTCGGTCTTTCTCTTCGATGCCTCCATCGGCGAGAACATCGCCTACGGCAATCCGGAGGCGACCACAGAGCAGATCGAGTGGGCCGCGCGCGTGGCGCAGATGCACAACTTCATCACCGGGCTGCCCCTGGGCTACGGCACCCCCGTCGGCGAGCGCGGCGTCCGGCTCTCCGGGGGACAGAAGCAGCGCATCTCGCTGGCCCGCGTGCTGCTCACCGATCCCCGCATCTTGATCCTCGACGAGCCGACCTCCAGCGTCGACGCCGCGACCGAGTTGGAGATGCAGCGGGCGCTGGAAGAGGTGTGGGCCGGGCGCACGACCTTCGTGATCGCCCACCGGCTCTGGACGGTTCAGCGGGCGGATCAGATCCTGGTCTTGAAAAATGGGCGCATTGTGGAACGCGCCCGCAGTACCGCCGAGCGCTCAGCGCACGAGGCGCTGCTCGATCCGGCGCAATCGCCCGGCGTCTATCGACACCTTTACGAGCTGCAACGCACGGGCGAGGCGCTGCACGCCACAGAGACCATCCCATCAGGAGGCGACCAATGACCATTCGAGGCGGATTTATGGGGCGATTGCAAGGACAAGGAGAAGAGCAACGGATGCGACTCGCCGAGTTGAATCGGCAGGCGTTGGCGATGCTATGGCGCTATTTGCGGCGTTACGGGCGGCGGCTCCTGCTGGCATTGGCGGCCACATTGACTGTGAGCGCCGCCAACCTCAGCATGCCCTATCTGATGAAAGTCGCGGTGGATACTCACATCGCTGCGCGCGATCTCCAGGGCCTCACGCTGATCGCGCTGCTCTACCTGGCGCTCAACGGCCTCTATTGGATCGCCATCTATTGGCAGGGCTACCTCTCCGCGTGGATCGGGCAGCGGGTGGTCTACGATATGCGATTAGATCTCTTCGATCACGTCCAGCGCCAGTCGGTGGCCTTCTACGAGCGGGAACGGATCGGCGGCATAATGTCCCGACTCACCAACGACGTGAACGCCGTCGCCGACCTCGTCTCCAGCGGCGCACTCAACCTGATCAACGATCTCGTGACCCTGGTGGGCATCATCGCTATCATGGCCTCCTTCAGCCTTGAATTGACGTTGGTCGTCTTGTTCACCGTGCCCGTGGTGCTGATCAGCTTCGGCTACCTCGGCAAGCAGATGCGCCGCGCCTACCGCGACGTGCAACAAGCCTTGGCCGATGTCAACACCGGCGTCGAGCAGGGCGTGACCGGGATGCGCGTCGCGCAGTCGCTCGCGCGCGAATCCTTCACCGTGGAGCAGTTCGAGAGCCTGAGCCTCCGCAATATGAAGGCTAACCTGCGCGCGGGGCTGCTCTTCGCGGCGGTCTTCCCCACGATGACAGTGACCAATATGCTGGGCGTCGTGCTCGTGCTGGGCTACGGCGGCAATCTCGTGCACGCGGGGACGTTGACCGTCGGCGTGCTGTTGGCCTTCTTGGGGTACGTCTACCGCTTCTTCGGGCCGCTGCGCGAATTGGGCCTGGTCTACAACAGCTTCGAGGCCGCCGCCGCCGCGTTGGATCGCATCGCCGATTATATGCGCCGCGATCCCGATCTCCGCGCGCCGCAACATCCGCAGCGTCCGGAGGGCGGCTTCCAGGGCGCGCTCGAACTGGCGGGGGTGACCTTCGCTTATGCCGATGACGCCCCGGATGACGATACCGCGCCCGCATTGCACGGGGTGGATCTGCGCATCGCGGCGGGCGAGACCGTCGCCCTGGTCGGCCCCACCGGCGCGGGGAAGAGCACCATCGCCAAGCTGCTGGCCCGTCTCTACGATCCCCAGGAGGGCGTTGTGCGTATCGACGGCATCGATGTACGCCAAATCGCCTTCTCCGATTTGCGCGCGCTCGTCTTACTGGCGCCACAGGACATCTTCCTGTTCGCCGATACCATCCGCGAGAACATCCGCTTTGGCGATCCCCAGGCCGCCGACGCGGAGGTGGAGGCCGCCGCCCGTCGCGTCCAGGCGCACGCCTTCATCCAGGAGCTGCCCCAGGGATACGAAAGTCAGGTCGGTGAGTTGGGCGCGTTGCTCTCCGGCGGGCAGCGACAACTGATCGCTTTTGCCCGCGCGCTCCTGGCCGATCCCAAAATTTTGATATTGGACGAGGCGACGGCCAACGTCGATCCCTACACCGAGGCCATGATCCAGCAGGCGATGGACGAGATTCGCCAGGATCGCACGACGGTCATCATCGCCCACCGTTTTTCGACGCTGCGCAAGGCCGATCGCATCATCGTGGTGGAGGAAGGGCGCATCGTGGGCGAAGGCGCGCACGAGACGCTGATCGCGAACCACCCCACCTACCAGCGGCTTTATCAGCGGCAGTGGGCGGAGCCGCGCGTATGAAGGGCGCAACACAAACGCAACGCGGCACAGAGCGGGATTTCGAGTTCAATCTGCGCGAGCTGGCCGGATCGCTGGGCGACTTCGGCACCCTCTTCCCGCTGGCCGTGGGCTTCATCGCCATCAACGGCCTCAATCCGGCGGGGCTGTTCGTGATGCTGGGGTTGACGAACATCGCTTTGGGCCTGATCTATCGCTTGCCGATGCCGCTGCAACCCAAGAAGGTCATCGCCGCTGTGGCGATCAGCGACGCCTGGTCGCCGTCGCTGATCCACGCCGCCGGGTTCGGCCTGGGGCTGACGTGGCTCTTCCTCACCTTCACCGGCCTGCTGCAAAAGCTGGTCGATCTGACGCCCACCTTCATCGTGCGCGGCATTCAACTTGCCTTGGGCCTCACGCTGGGATGGCAGGCGCTCAAGATGATGTCGTCCGCGCCGCTGTTGGGGCTGCTGGCCATCGTCGTGGCGCTGACGCTGCGCGAGCATCGCTACGCCCCCGCCTCCCTCGTCCTGATGGCGCTGGGCGTGGGGATCGTCGGCTGGCGCGGCGAACTGCGCGGGCTGAACTTCGCGCTCACCCTGCCGCCCCTGACGCTCCCCAAGTTCGATGCGATATGGGACGCGATGCTGCTGGCCGGCTTCGCGCAGATTCCCCTCTCGGTAACGAACGCCGTGATGGCGACCGCCGCCACGATCCGCGATATCTACCCGGAGAAGGCCGTCACCGAGCGCAAATTGATGCTGAATATGGGGGTCATCAACGTGGTGGTGGCGTTCTTTGGCGGGATGCCGATGTGCCACGGCGCGGGGGGATTCGCGGCGCAATACTACTTCGGCGCGCGCACGGGCGGCGCGCCCATCATCGAGGGGTTGATCGAGGTGAGCATCGGTCTCTTCCTGAGCCAATCCATCGCTGCTGTGATGACCGCCTTTCCAATGGCGCTCGTCGGCGGCATGTTGTTCCTGGTGGGCATCCAACTGAGCGCGCCCATCATCAAACTGCGCGGGTGGCCGCTGGCGCTGGCGTTGATCACGGGCGTGATCTCCGCGCTGACCAACATCGGCATCGGCTTTCTGGCGGGATTGGGGCTATCGTACGCGATCCGCGCCCTGCGCCGCCGAGGTTACCTGCCCTGCCTCTGCTCGCTCGCCGGCGACGAGGAGAGCGATGACTTGGAATTGCATTCCTGAGACTCACCTGAGACTCAGAACGTATTTGAAAATTCAAATCGGGAACCCTTGCGAAGGTTAACCAGAGATCTAGTCAACAGATTAACCTGCCTGTTGTACATAGGTTGTACATAGTATGAACTTTTCGAGATCACTTGCGCAACCTTCGCAAGGTTAAGGCTAATTTCAAATAGCCTCTCACCTGAAAGAAGGGGACGATCTCACGCCAAGACGCAAAGAGCGCCCCGGTATAGATGCCGAAGCGCACGGCGAAGCGACTGGAAAAGCGCCCCGGCGCGATCAGCAGCAGGAGCATCGAGAGCTGTCGGTTCTTGGACAAGAACTTGGGATTGGCCTATGTCGGGACCTTGGCCCCCAGTGATC
>JBKHCQ010000120.1:0-9385 GCA_046541755.1 Anaerolineales bacterium
TATCTGCTCTATCTGCTGATTAAGAGTGGTCTTGGAAAAAGTGTCCGGCAGCTAGAAGGTAAATTAATTTTCCACAGCACAACTTTGGAGGTTCTTAATGAGCAAATACATCGCCGCAATCGATCAAGGCACCACCGGGACCCGCTGTATTCTCTTCGATCACAGCGGCCATCCCGTGATCTGGGCCTACGAGGAACACGAGCAGATTTACCCTCGGCCCGGCTGGGTCGAACACAAGCCCCTGGAGATCTGGGAGAAGACGCAGAAGGTCGTGCGCCAGATGCTGACGCAGGGCAATATCCCCAGCGGCGAGATCGCCGCCATCGGCATCACCAACCAGCGGGAGACGGCCATCGTCTGGGATCGCAATACGGGCCAGCCGCTCTACAACGCCATCGTCTGGCAGGATACGCGCACCAAGGGCATCTGCGACGCGCTGGCCGCCGAGAGCGACCTGGGCCAGGATCGTTTCCGCGACAAGGTGGGCCTGCCGCTGGCGACCTACTTCTCCGGCCCCAAGATCAAGTGGATGCTGGAGAACGTGCCCGCCGTGCGCGAGGCCGCCGAGGCCGGCAACGCGCTCTTTGGCACGCCGGATACGTGGGTCATCTGGTGGCTCACCGGCGGGCCGAAGGGCGGCGCGCACATCACCGACGTGACGAACGCTAGTCGCACCATGTTGATGGATCTGAAGACGCTGGCGTGGGATGACGAGATCCTGGATATCCTAGGCATTCCGCGCGCGATGCTGCCAGAGATTCGCTCCTCCAGCGCCGCGCGCGCCTACGGCTTCTCCCGCGAGGACGGCCCCTTCGGCGAGGAGATCCCCGTCACCGGCGATTTAGGCGATCAGCAGGCCGCGTTGGTCGGCCAGACCTGCTTCACGCCGGGCGAGGCGAAGAACACCTACGGCACGGGGTGCTTTATGCTGCTCAACACCGGCACGGAGGTTGTCCCTTCCGAAAGCGGCCTGCTCACCACGATGGGCTACCAATTCGGCGAGGAGCCGCCCATCTACGCACTCGAAGGCTCTATCGCCATCACGGGCGCGCTGGTGCAATGGCTGCGCGATAATTTGGATTTCTTCGAGCGCGCGCCCCAGATCGAGGCGTTGGCCAAGGAAGTAGATGACGCGGGCGGCATCTACGTCGTCCCCGCCTTCTCCGGCCTCTTCGCGCCCTACTGGCGCAGCGACGCGCGCGGCGTCATCGTCGGGTTGACGCGCTACATCAACAAGCGGCACATCTGCCGCGCGGCGCTGGAATCGACCGCTTACCAGACCCGCGACGTGCTTGTGGCGATGGAGAAGGACTCCGGCGTCGAGTTGAAATCGCTCAAAGTTGATGGCGGGATGGTGGCCAACGAGCTGCTGATGCAGTTCCAGGCCGACCTGCTGGACGTGCCCGTCATCCGCCCGACTGTGACGGAGACCACGGCGTTGGGCGCGGCCTACGCCGCCGGGTTGGCCGTCGGCTTCTGGGAGGACATCGAGGCCCTGCGCCGCAACTGGGACATCGACCGCACCTTTGAACCGCAGATGGACGCCGACACCCGCGCGGAACTCTGTCGCGGCTGGAAGAAGGCCGTCGAGCGCACCTTGGATTGGGTGGAGGAGTAATTGCAGAAGGGGACACGGAGACCAGGAGACCAGGTGACAATGGGACAAGGAGACAAGGAGACAAGGTGACAAGGAGACAAGGTGACGGTGTATGATGAATCCGTCTGTGATTCTGGGGAACGTGAACGGCGCCGGAGCATTCGCGAATCCAACCCTGAAGTCTACGAGACGATGTTAGCGTCTGAGGATGTTCTTCGACGTGACTGGGATCAACCGGAAGAGGATGAAGCATGGGCCGATTTGTGAGGGATAGCCTGGCGGTTAAAACCACGGCCACCATTACGAAGTCGCCCTTCGGCGACTGAGTTCTAACCGGCGAAGGCCGGTTTCGTAAATGTAGCCGCGAATTTATTCGCCAGGCTGTTACAGTTGCAAAATTTGTTTGTTTCCGACATCCGTAGTACTCAGCGAAACGAGGTGATGATATGAAATGGGAAGAGATTCGCATGCACTATCCGATGCAATGGCTCTTAGTCGAGGCTTTGGAAGCGCATACCGAGGCTGCGGAACGTATCATTGAGGATATGGCCGTCATCGAGTCCTTTGAGGATTCACAACAAGCGTTACAAGGCTACGCTAACTTACATCGTACTCATCCCCAACGCGAACTCTACGTCCTGCACACGACCCGTGATGCATTGACTATTACCGAACGTTATCGTTTAGCACCAAGAACAAGATAGATTTGTTGTTTTGCAGTTTTGTTGCTTTGTTACTTTATACCCCATCATTTTTCAGGAGGACTGTATGCCTAAAAACTACGATATTATCATCATCGGCGCGGGCATCGTCGGCGCGATGACGGCGCGTTTCCTCGCGCGCTACGATCTCGATATTCTGTGGATCGAGAAGGAGGCCGATGTCTGCACCGGCGCCACGGCGGCGAACTCCGCCCTCATCCACGGCGGCTACGATGCCGTGCCCGGCTCGCTCAAGGCGGAGATGAACGTCAAGGCGAACCCGATGTGGACGCAGCTCTCCGAGGAGCTGGACTTCGATTTCGCGCGCATCGGGACCTACGTCGTCGCCATCGGCGAGGAGGAGCTGCCCGCGCTGGAGGAACTCAAAACGCGCGGCGATGCCAGCGGCGTCCCCGTGGAGATTATCTCCGCCGAGGAGATGAAGCGCCGCGAGCCGCAGATCAACCCCGACGTGAGCGGCGCGCTCGTCTGCCCCAGCGGCGGGATCTGCGACCCGTGGGGCGCGACCATCGCCGCCGCCGAGAACGCCGTGACGAACGGCGTCGAGCTGAAGCTGAACACCAAGTTCGAGGATTTTCTTTGGGAAAACGAATCAGCGAATGGGCGAAGCAGCGAATCAGCGAATGGACGAATGGGCGAATGGACGAATGGGCGAATGGGCGAATGGGCGAATGGGCGAATGGGCGAAGCGGCGGAGGGCGAGAAGCCGAAAATTGTGGGGGTTCAAACGAACCAGGGGAAATTTTACGGTCGCTGGGTCATCAACGCCGCCGGCCTCTACGCCGATATGGTGATGCACAAGGCCGGCGTCCGCCCAGAGTTCGAGATCACCCCGCGCCGAGGCGAGTATTATGTGATGGATCGCAACCAAGTCCAGATCAACAACGTGCTCTTCCCCGTGCCGAGCAAGGTCAGCAAGGGTATCCTGGTCACCAACACACTGCACGGCAACGTGCTCGTCGGCCCCAACGCCGAGGAGATCGAGGACAAGACCAACGTCGATGTCACGCCGGACGGCATGAAAGAGATCTGGTCGGGCGCGCAGAAGTTGGTGCCGAGCCTCGAGTATCGAGATGTAATCGCTGTCTTCGCCGGGCTGCGCCCCGGCGGCAACGCCCCGTGCCAGGGCTGTGAGATCGAATACAACAAGGACTTCGTCATCGAGATCCCCGACGAAGTCGAGGGCCTGGTCAACCTGGGCGGCATCGAATCGCCGGGGCTGACGGCGGCGCCCGCCATCGCCGCGCGCGTGACCGAGTTGTTGCGCGAGGCCGGCGAGGAGTTGCCGGAGCGTTCCGACTGGCATCCCATCCGCAAGGGCCGCCCCGTCTTCCGCCACATGACGCACGAGGAGCAGGCCGCGCTGGTGGAGCAAGACCCGCGCTACGGGCGCATCATCTGCCGCTGCGAGTACGTCACCGAAGGCGAGATCGTGGCCGAAATCCACGCGCCCATCCCCGCTGTCACCTACGACGCCATCAAGCGCCGCACGTGGCTGGGCACCGGGCGCTGCCTGGGCGGCTTCGATATGCCGCGCGTGGTCGATATCCTGGCCCGCGAGTTGGGCAAAGATCCAGAGGAGATCTCGAAGAAAGGGGCGGGATCGGAATTCTTGCGGCGACCGACGAAAGACGTGCCAGAGATCGCCGCAGACGGTGAAGGTTAGCGGGAAGCGAGGATATGATGAGCAAACAACTAAAATCTAAGTATGATGTGATCGTCATCGGGGCCGGGCCGGGCGGATTGGCCGCGGCCATCGCCGCCAAAGAAAACGGCGCCGACGATGTGTTGATGATCGACCGAGATCTAGAATTGGGCGGCATTCTGCTGCAATGTATTCACAACGGCTTCGGCGTCGAAATCTTCAATGAGGATCTGCCGGGGCCGAGCTACGCGCAGCACTACATCAACAAGGCCCAGGAGGTCGGCATCGATTGGCTGTTGGACACGATGGTGTTGGATGTGACGCGCGACCGCAAAATCTACGCCACCGGCGCCGATCACGGCTTCGTCGAGCTGGAGGCCGCCGCGGTTGTGATGGCGATGGGCTGCCGCGAGCGCACCCGCGCCCAGATCAAGCTCCCCGGCCCGCGCCCTTCCGGCGTCTACACGGCGGGGACGGCCCAGCGGTGGGTCAACGTGGAGGGCTACATCCCCGGCAAGAACTTCGTCATCTTAGGCTCCGGCGACATCGGGATGATTATGGCGCGCCGCGTCACCTTCGAGGGCGCCCACGTCGCCCGCGTGCTGGAGGTGATGCCCTACCTCACCGGCCTGAGTCGCAACTACGTCCAATGCCTGTTGGATTTCGACATCCCGCTGCAACTGCGCCACACCGTCAAGCGCATCATCGGCAACAACCGCATCGAGGCCGTCGAGGCGGCGCAGGTGGACGAGAACTGGAACTACATCCCCGGCTCCGAGGAGATCATCCCCTGCGATACGCTGTTGCTTTCCGTGGGCCTGATCCCCGAAAACGAGCTGTCGCAGAAAGCCAGCGTCGATCTCGATCCTGTGACCGGCGGGCCGTTCGTCGATGACGGCTTCCAGACCAATGTGCCGGGCATCTTCGCGGCGGGCAACGTCGTTCACGTCTACGATTTGGTGGATTGGGTGACCACCGCCGGCCTCACGGCGGGCAAGCGCGCGGCCCAGTTCGCGCAGGGCTGCTGCAACGAAAACCCGCAGTACGTGCCCACCTCCGCCGGCGAAAACGTCCGCTACGTCGTCCCCCACCACATCGATCCGGAGACGCTGACCGGGGAGCAGATCATGCTCCAGATGCGCGTCACCCAGCCGATGGAGCACGCCGTCAGCATCGAGATCCACGATGGCCAAAACCTCATCGCCAAGAAGCGCGCGCGTTACGCCCGCCCCGGCGAGATGGCCAGCATCACGCTCAAAGGCCGCGACTACGACGCCGTCCGCCAGGCCGAAAAGCTGGAGGTCCGCATCGTACCGAAGTAGGTCGTGTTGAATGGGAGACCCGAAGGGTTGCCTAAACCCTTCGGGTCAGATGCATCGCTTATGGCTATATCCCAAGGAGGATGTGATGGCTGAAACGATCAATCTGGCAGTACAAACAAGTCTGAAGAGGCTATTTCCTGGTCGAAGTTTAGAAGAAGTTTTAACCACACTTCTTTTGGAAAGAGCACAGCGGGAGCTGATAAAGTATCAATCTCAAGTCCGTCACTTCCAAGCCAAATATAATCAAGACTTTGCGACTTTTCGCGAAAAGATCCTCACCAGCGACCCCGACCCAGAAACAGAACAAGATTATTTCGATTGGGAATTAGCCGAGACGCGATGTGAAGAAATGTGCGACGAAATTGCCCAACTGCAAGCGACGAAGGCTACGTTTGAATGATGGGAGCTACTCAGTTGATAAATGATTCCCGGAACTTCAACGTGAAGTGTCGGTATATGGCCGTTCAGGAACACAGTCGATTGGTTCTCAAGGCACGCTTAGTCATCACAGATGATCTTTTCGTCCAGATATATCGCAATGACCATTGGGGTACCCCCAATTTGGCCCTTATCTTTGGAGGACGCCATCTGTATGGCCGGGATTAGCTCAACCAATCGTGGCATCGTCATTCCGTGGATGCACCTCAGCGCCATGATAGAAGCGAGGAGGGACAAAGACCTGTCAGCTGGGCGCATTTACAAGTCGGGGGAGGACAGACTTCGGAAGTCTCGAATACTGCTCTGCCTATCAAATTATGCCGAGAGGAGCAATTTTGAAGCCCTGCGCACATCGTTCTCGTAGACTTCCGAAGTCTTGACGCTCGTGCTCCCCCAAGTTTTGCATACGCCCCTGTCAGCTTGAGGGGATTTTTAGAGGAGGTTGAAGTTGTGTTAGCCGATAGGAATCTACCCTGAGTTGAGGCCAATCTGGAGACTTTTTGAACCCTGTCAACAATTGAGGGGTTTATTGATCACGTAAGAACGTTGGAGTACATTACGTAAGATCTTGCTACAAATCCTGTTATGAAATAGACATTGCGCAATACGATTATCAATTACAACCCAGAACCCGGAGGCGAAATTATGCCCGTGACCGAAAAAATGATCTGCATCACATGCCCGGTGGGCTGCACGTTGGAGGTGACTCACGAGGGCAAGACGCTGTTGAACGTCGAGGGCAACACCTGCCCGCGCGGCGAGAAGTACGCCAAGGAGGAACTCACCGACCCACGGCGGATGGTCGCCACGACCGTCAAGGTCAAGGGCGGGCTGCATCCGCTCGTGCCCGTCTACACCCAGGCGCCCGTCCCCAAACCGCGCATCTTCGAGCTGCTGAGCAAAATCCGCCAGGTCGAGATCGACGCGCCGGTGGAGATCAACCAGATCGTCCTGGAGGACCCGCTGGGCGAGGGCGTCCCCGTCATCGCCAGCCGCGACCTGCCGGAGGCGTAGACCGCGACATCGTCGCTATCGTCGTAAGGGCAAGGCAATCCGCAGATGATGCTTGTCCCTACGGTATCTCCCGACATTGACACCTATCTTGGCGTTTAAAGACGATGGGCGGATTGCCTCGCCCCGACATGAAAAAAAGCCCTTCTCAAATCGAGAAGGGCTTTCGTTGTACTGGGTACTATCTCCTAATCCGGTCTAGATCCATCCCTGGCCCTGGCAGAACTCCGTGAGGACGGGAATCTCCAGCCACTCGCCTTGATAGGCCATCGCGGCGGGATAGAGCAGCACGAGCCATAAGAACGGCGCGATGCAGGCCAACACCACGGTGAATCCCAAGACGATGGAGATCACCGCGAGCACCACGTTGGCCACCAGCGACTGGATCGCGTGATAGCGGATAAAGGGACGGTCCTTCTGCGGCTCCATAAAAATCGCGACAAGGGCCAGAATCCACCCTATCCACGGAATCCAACTGAGCATCGCCCACAACTTGTCGTTCTCGGTCGCCTCTCCGGGACCTGGGGTGACGGGTGCTTCTTGATTCAGTTCTTCAGCCATATTGTACTCTCCTTTGATGTTTCTCTTGATGTTTCTCTGCTACGAAGTGAATTGAACACTACAACCTATGGTCATTGTAGTAGTATTGACCTAAATGTCAATGGGGATGATGAATTGCGAATGGAGAATTTAGAATCAATTCAGAGATTCGCAATTCCCCCCATTTTTCCACAAGATACGTTATAATGACCCACGATGGATTGTTTTGAATGACAGATAGACGAGGAGCATCACAATGATAAAAAAGAAGCAACCTCAGGCCCTATGGCTAAAAGTAACGCGCGCGTTATCCGGGAGTTTGACCGTGGTCGCGCTCCTGGGGCTGGCCCTGTTCTTCCTGAGCACCGACGCGCTTATTTCCGCGCCCGCCGGGCCGCCCTACATTTATCACAACGGGCGCTTCGGCTTCGGCCTGACCCGCTCCGCCAGCGACGCGCAGGAGGGCGATAAACCGGGCTACCTCAACGCCGGCTGGTACTGGGATTGGAGCGCGCGCGGCGCATCGCAGCTCCCGCCGCTGACCTACGTCCAGACCGTGCGCCTCAAGCCCATCAAGCAGGATGGCGAGCAGATCGGCTACACAGCCTCGCCCACCGGCACGCGCCTCCTCACCGCCATCGCCCAGCAGCCCGGCGCCACCTGGTTCATCGGCAACGAGCCGGATTGCCACGTGATGGATAATATGATCTCCGAATGGTACGCCTACGCCTACCACGATATGTATCATATCATCAAAGAGGCCGATCCGACGGCCAAGATCGCGGCAGGCAATATCGTCCAGCCCACACCCCAGCGCTTGATGTACTTGGATCGCGTGCTGGCCGCCTACGAGGAGGCCTACGACGAGCCGCTGCCGGCTGATCTGTGGTCGATCCACAGCTACATCCTCTGTGAGAAATGCTATCCCTACAAGCCGCCGGGCGAGCCGTTCGCCTGGGGCGCCTGCTGGGTGCCCGATTGGCCCTCCTACAGCGCATCCTACGACATCGCCACCTTTTACTCGGTCTATGATCACTGGGATGTGGAAATTTACGCGCGGCGGATTATCACCTTTCGCCAGTGGATGGTCGATAACGGCTATCACAACCAAGGATTGGTGCTGCCCGAGTACGGCATCCTCTTCTATGAGGGGTTGGTCGGGGGGATGACCTATGAGGATGATATCGAGTTTATGGAGGCGGGCTTCGAGTGGATGCAGGAGGCGCGCGATCCTGAGCTGGGCTACGCCTTTGATGATGATCGGCTGGTGCAGCGCTGGGCGTGGTTCAGCTTGGATCACGGCTCCTATCCCGGCGGATCGCTCTTCAATCCCAGCACCCATAAGCCGGAAAAGATTGGCGTCGCCTTCCACGAAGCGACCTCGCAGATCACCCCTACCACGACCTTCTTACTCTTCGATACGGGCGTCACGGTGGCCCCGCCGGCGCCGCAATCCACGCTCACCGCGACGGCGGCGATCACTGTATCCAACGCGGGCAACATCTGGCTGACAGATCCGCCCAGCTTGAGCGTCTCCCACACCTATACCGAGGATGGCGTCACCATCCAGATGCCGATCACCACCACGGACGTCCCGGCGCTCGATTGCTGCGGCGATCATCAGCGGGTGACGCTCGACCTGACGGATCTCATCAAATCGCGGCATCGGGTCTGCTGGGATGTGAATCAGCCGCTGATGTCGTCCACGATTACCACTACCCCCCGTATCACCAGCGAGACGCGCTGCATCACCTTCGGCGTCGATCTCCAGGTGGATCGGCTGCGGGCGGATACGCTCTACTCGACCATTGTCGATCCCGTTACTCGGACGGTCTCCGCCGATGTGCGCAACCTGGGCGAGATCGATACCGGCACGCCCGTCACCGTGACGCTCTATCAGGATACAGAGAGCGCTCGCCTGCCCGTCGCCCAAGTCAATACGCGCGCTTTAGCCGGCGACGGCGACACGGAGCGCGTGGAGATCCAGTGGCCGAACCTCACCGAGGGCCTGCATCGCTACTGCGTCCAGGCCCAGACGCCCTACGTCGCCTCGGAGATGGCCTGCGGCATCCTGTGGATCAATCCGCCGTATAATAATTTCCTGCCGCTC
>JBKHCQ010000121.1:0-9366 GCA_046541755.1 Anaerolineales bacterium
TCAAGCATATCGGAGAGGCGATCCAGTAACTCCTTGGGCCGGAAGGGCTTGAGGATGAAGTCGTTGGCGCCGGCGCGGAGACACTCCGTCTCGCGATCCATGCCGGAGGTGACGACCACCGGCACATCCTTGAATTGAGCGTGGCGCTTTAATTCCTTTAGGGCCTCGAGGGAGGTGCCGCCGGAAAGGTGATAGTCCATGAGAATCAGGTCTGGGATCTCCTGCTCGGCGGTCGGCACGATCTGTTCTGGCCGCGTGACCGTGACAACCTCTTGACCCTCCAGCTCCATCAGGGTGGTGATCAACCCTAACATTACTTTGTCGTCATCTGCGACTAGAATCTTTGGCATACTGAACTCCTGTAATCTTGGTTATAGCCTGGCTATAGGATGAGGTTTATTGGACAACATAGGACTATTGTACCATAAGATTATAATATTTAGTATAATAAGGCTGTTCTTCTACGTGACAACAAAATTATACAACAATTAGGGAGGTGCAGTGATGCGAATGGTAGATGTAATTGAGAAAAAGCGGGATGGCAAGGCGTTGACGGAGGAGGAGATACAATTTTTTATCCGGGGATACACAGAAGGTGAAATTCCGGATTATCAAGCGGCGGCGCTGTTGATGGCCATCCTGTTCCAGGGGATGAACGACCGCGAGGCGCGCGATATGACTCTGGCGATGGCGCATTCTGGCGAGATGTTGGATCTGAGCGATGTGGCCGACTTCGTCGTCGATAAACACTCGACCGGCGGCGTGGGAGATAAAGTGAGCTTGGTGATCGCGCCGATAGTGGCGGCGTGTGGCCTGCCGGTGGGCAAGATGTCGGGGCGCGGATTGGGTTTCTCCGGCGGGACGCTGGACAAGCTGGAATCGATCCCCGGCTTCCGCGCCGATCTGAGCGTGGCGGAGTTCAAGGCGCAGTTGGGGCGGATCGGCATCGTGTTGACGGGGCAATCCGCTAACTTGGCCCCGGCGGATGGGAAGCTCTATGCGCTGCGGGATGTCACCGGCACAGTGCCCAGCCTGCCGCTCATCATCGGCTCGATTATGAGCAAAAAGATCGCCGCCGGCGCGGATGCCATCGTCTTGGATGTGAAGGTCGGGACGGGCGCCTTTATGAAGACCTTAGACGAGGCCCAGGCCCTGGCTGAGGGGATGGTGACCATCGGCGAGGCGGTGGGGCGCAAGGTGACGGCGCACATCTCCGACATGAATCAGCCGCTGGGTTGGGCCGTCGGCAACAGCATCGAGGTGTGCGAGGCCCTCGCCACGCTCCACGGCGAGGGGCCGGAGGATTTCCGCGAGCATTGCTGGATGATCGCGGCGGAGATGCTCTATCTGGGCGGCAAGGCCGAGAGTGTCGAGGAGGGCATGAGCCTGGCGCAAGAGACCGTGGCCTCCGGCGCGGCGGGGGAGAAATTCCGCGCGCTGATCGAGGCGCAGGGCGGCGATCTGCGCTACATCGATGAGCCGGAGCGCCTGCCCACCGCCGAGATCATTGAGCCGGTCCCGGCGGAGCGCGCGGGCTACGTGGCCGGCACCCAGGCCAACGAGATCGGCCTGGCCGTCGTCGCGTTGGGCGGCGGGCGGGAGAAGAAGGGCGAGCCGATTGATCACGCGGTCGGTGTGACGATGCATGTCAAGGTCGGCGATCGCGTCGCGGCCGGCGAGCCGCTTTTCACCGTCCACGCGAACGATGAGGCGAAGTACGAGGCTGCCGCGCGGCGCGTGCGGGCCGCCATTTCCTTTTCGGATGAACCCGTGGAAGCGCTTCCTCTTTTTTATGAGCGGGTGACTTAATTCCGCCCGCCTTTTAGCGAGTTTGACAAGGTTAAGCTCATGGTCTATACTAAATGATAGCTTGGCCTTTTTTAGGCAAACCAATTCGTGCCCCTGTCTCTCTATTCCGTAACACGAGACGTATCGGAAAAGAGTGCTGGGGCACATTACTTCTCACTTAAAGAAGGGAGGTGAGAGCCACGGCAAATGATCTGCGCCCTACAATGACTAAGTTGTATTTCACAACCAATCAGCTTTAAGAAGGAGGATGTACCTATTATGAAGAAGCTAAGTAAGATTTTGCTAGTTTTGGGGCTGACGCTGTTGTTCGCCGTGCCGGTTTTTGCGCAGCGGACGGCCGAGCCGATGGCTGCACCGATTGAGGCTGCAGCTTCTAGGGATGTGCTAGCTCCGAGCGAAATGGTCTCCATTACCATTTTGCACACCAACGACTTCCATGGTCATTTAGAACCTGACTATAGGGGGCGTGGTGGCTCGGCTTATATTGCCACGGCAATTAACCAAGTTCGCGATAAATTTGGTGAAGACAATGTGGCTCTCCTGGATGCTGGTGATATCTCTTTAGGCGCTCCACCGATTTCGCAATTGGTGCTTGGTGAGAGTACCATCGATATTTACAATATGCTGGGCTACGATGTTGCTGCTTTTGGTAACCACGAATTTGATCTCGGTAAAAAGGTACTCATTACTCAGACCCAGTGGTCAAATTTTCCGTGGGTTGGGGCAAATATCGTAATCTCTGGAACCGATTATGAGCATCCCGACTGGGTGAAGCCTTACGTGACGATGACTGTTGGCTCGCCAAATGCTGTGACCCTAGGCATCATCGGTGTGAACACCGACGAGACACCAGAAATCACGGTTAAGGGCAGCACCGAAGGTCTGGAATTTACGGGATTGACTGAGGCTATATCTCACTATTACGATGAGGTCGAAGCCCAATCCGATGTCGTGATTGTCTTGGCTCACATGGGAACCGAGGACAGTGGCCGGTTCAAAGGCCTTAAGACGGTGGCACAGGAGTTAATCGATGCTGGTAAGCCG
This sequence comes from Anaerolineales bacterium, assembly GCA_046541755.1. Classification (GTDB taxonomy): domain Bacteria; phylum Chloroflexota; class Anaerolineae; order B4-G1; family SLSP01; genus JAAAOZ01. The sequence continues at coordinate 2,854 of JBKHCQ010000121.1, forward strand.
GTGGATTTGATGATTGGTGGTCATCAGCATGAGCCGCTGTATGAGCCTCTTATGGTCGGCAATACGCCCATTATTGAGGCCGGTTATTATGGTCACTGGGTGGGGCAAGCTGATCTAGTTGTTGACACCGATGCCAAGAGTCTCTCAATCAGTAACTATGATTTGATCACCATTACCACGGAAGCCTTCACGCCCACAGCGGTGATCTCGGATCGCGTAGCTTATTGGGCAGGGCAAATAGTCACCCAGACCCAGAAGCCAGTGGGGAGTACCTACATCAGCCTGACCCGCGATTACAATGATGAGTCGATCATGGGTGATTTGGTGACCGACGGTATGCTTTGGTATACGGATCAGATCGATGATGGAGAAGTCAACGATTCGGTAGATATTGCATTTACCAACCCTGGCGGTTTGCGAGCGAATATCGAGGTAACCGGCACGCTTCCTTACACGATTACCTGGGGCGAGACTTTCGAGGTTATGCCCTTTGGAAATACGTTGTTCTTGATGGACTTGACGGGCGCTCAAATTAAGACGTTGCTGGATCAGGCCGCTTTGCTGTATAAGGGTATCCTACAGTCCTCAGGCGTTACTTGGGATTGGTATAACAACGACGCTAGCGCTGAGGAACCTAATCCTACAGCTTGGGGTGCCTATAACATCAAGGTTAATGGGGAGCCGATAGATCCCGATAAGGTCTACCGCGTGGTAACCAATAACTTCTTGGCTGGCGGTCAAGATGGCTGGGTGACCTTTGCTGAGGGAACAAACCGCTATGACACGGGATACAGTGTGCAGCAAGGTGTCAGTGATTATATTGGCGCCATTTCACCTATTCAGTCCAGTGATATAGAGATGGGCCGGATCACAAAGCGAGATGTCATTGTTGAACCACAAACGCCAAGTGTGGAGTTGGTTGCTGGCAAAGTGGCCTCTGAAACTTTGACCATCTCCAATATGGGCGAGGTCACCCGGACGTGGGTGCTGACCGATGTGTACACGCGGGATTGGCTGAGTCTCTCCCAGCTTGACGGCACGCTGATCCCGACGCCGGTCGAGATTACGGACACGATCATTATGATGCCGGATAGCATCGATGTGTTTGTCGGATTTGATGCTGATGGGTTAGCGGATGGCGTCTATACCACGACGTTGGAGCTGACCAGCGACCAGCCGGAGGTAGAGCCGGTTCACATTCCGGTTGAGCTGACGGTGATGTCGTATGAAATCTACCTGCCGCTCGTTGTGAAAGGCTACGTGGGCACGGTTATCCTGCCCTAGATGGGGTCTTGCATTAGGTAGTACAACACCTCGGCGGTGGGGCTTGTCCTCGCCGCCGAGGTTTTTCTATGATTGTCATTTTATTGAGCCGTGTTATAATCGAGTGTGCTTTGGAGGCAAATGAGCATGCCTACCGGGGCCATGTTGATTAGACATGGCCCTCCGTTTATGTAAGGCCTATCGGGCATTGTGATCTGGGTGTGATCTAGGAAGGAGAAAAATATATGCGAGTTTATTTGAACATTGTGCAAGTTATCCTAAGCGCTGCTCTCATCGTCTTAGTATTGTTTGAAGTCCAAAGCAGCGGGATGGGGGGCGTCTTTGGCGGCTCCCAGACGAGCTTGATTCGCAAGCGCCGAGGCGCGGAGCTGCTGCTTTTCCGCCTGACTGTTATTACCTCGGTGTTGTTTTTCTTGACCTCAATTGTCAACGTGATGGTGGTAGGGTAATTCCCTTTTTGATGAGGCCCCGGTGCCAGCCGGCCGCTCTCGCATGAGATTCCAAACCATCGAAGCCGACGGCCGGCGGGGGCCTAGATCTATTCTTAACTTTCATCTCTTTTGATGTTCCGGCGAATTGGTTGGCAAGTGCTGCTGGTCGGGGTGGGTTTTTTACTCACCGCGGCTTTCCTATTCTACATGGCGGCTACTTATACCACAGAATTTCGGCCAGCGCCGGGCGGCACCTATGTGGAGAGTGTGGGCGGCTATCCTCAGACGCTCAATCCGCTTCTCAGTTTTTACAACGATGCGGATAGCGATGTCACATCATTGACCTTCAGTGGGCTGACGCGCTTGGGTTCCCACGGCGAAATTATCCCCGATTTGGCGCTCGGCTGGGAGATTGATCCCACCGGTATCACCTACACCTTTCAACTGAACACCGAGGCGCTCTGGCACGATGGCGCCTACGTCACCGCCGATGATGTCCTCTTTACCGTCTCCCTGCTCCAAGACCCCGACTATCCTGGGCCGCCGGATATCGGCGCGCTATGGCGCTCTGTCGCCGCTCAGAAAGTGGATGACTACACCGTCCGCTTCATCCTGGACGAACCCTACGCCCCTTTCTTGGACTATACCACCATCGGCCTGCTGCCGGCTCACGAGTTGGAGGGGGTACAGGCCATCAATCTGCCCGCGCTGGATTTCAATCGCGCGCCGGTGGGAACGGGGCCATTTCGATTGACCGCGGCGACAACTGTGGAGGGGCAAATCACCGCCGTCGAGCTTAAGCGCTTCCAACGCTATTACGGCGAAATCCCCTATGTGGAGAACGTGATCCTGCGCTTCTATCCCACGCCGCGCGCGGCTTTGGAAGCCTATCAGCAGGATCAGGTAGAAGGCGTCGCGCAGATCCCTAGCTCTTTGTTGCCCCAGGCCTTCGCTGAGGAGGATTTGCAACTCTACTCCGCGCCGGTAGCTGAGATGTCGATGCTCTACTTCAACGAGCTGATGACGGACACGCTGCCCTTCGATGAAGCGTCAGTGCGCCAAGCGTTGCTCCACGGTCTGGATCGCCGCGCGTTGATCGATGATGTGCTGCACGGGCAGGCCGTCATCCCGGAGACGCCGCTGCTGCCGGGGACGTGGGCCTACACCACCGAGGGCGTGCCCGCCTATGACCATGATCCAGAACGCGCCACAGCATTGTTGGCCGAGGCGGGATGGCGTCGCAATGCGGCGACGGAAACCCTACGCAATTCGGCGGGCGATCCCTTCACCTTCCAGTTGACGGCGACGAACGACCAACGCGATCTTGCCGTGGCGGAGTTCATCGCGGAGCAATGGGCCTCGCTGGGCATCTCGGTGACAGTGCAGGAAGTTCCCCCGCTCGCCCTCAGCGGGGCGTTGGAATCCCGCAGTTACCAGGCGGCCTTGGCGCGTCTGGTTCTCCCCGGGGATCCGGACCCCTATCCTCTGTGGCACGAGACCCAGCGCACCGATGGACAGAATTACGCCGGATTTCAACATCGCCGCATCAGTGAGGTGATCGAGCAGGCCCGCATTACGGTCAATCGGGAAGAGCGGATCAATCTCTATCGCGAGTTTCAGCAGATTTTTATGGAGCACGTGCCGGCGTTGCCCCTCTACGTGCCTATCTACACCTATGGGGTGGATTTCCGCGTCAACGATGTGCAACTTGGCCCGTTGATGAAAACCGGAGATCGCTTCAACAACATCCAGGATTGGTATGTGTTGCAGCGGCGCGTCATCGTAAGTGAGCAGGGCGAGCAATGATGATTTGTCTAATCTGTAGTGGCAAGCATGGCCCGGATGCAAAAGGATGGTGAGCGCGTTAAAACCCTCTTGTATCTAACGTGCTTTCTTGTATACTTATAAGGATGTCTGTTTAACTAACAACCAGGGAGGAAAAAAATAGTATGACTAAGAAATGGGTTTATCTTGCGCGAAATGGGAAGTCCGAATACGCTAAGGTATTGGGACACGAGCCTGAACTTCAGGAGATGAAGAAAATCTTCGGAGGGAAAGGCGCCGGTTTGATGGCGATGACAACGGCTGGCGCGCCTGTGCCCCCGGCCTTTACCATCACCACCGAAGCGTGCGTTGAGTATATGGAAACCAACGAGTTGCCCGATGGGATGTGGGAGCAGACGCTGGAAGCTCTCAAGGATATTGAGAAGCAGACCGGCAAAATCTTCGGCGAAGGGGAAAATCCGCTGCTGGTCTCCGTGCGCTCCGGCGGGCGCGTTTCGATGCCCGGCATGATGGATACCGTCCTCAACTTGGGCCTCAACGATGAGACCCGCGCCTCATTGGCCGAACTGACCGACAACGAGTGGTTCTCCTACGATGCGCATCGCCGCTTCATCAGCATGTTCTCCGACATCGTGATGGGCTACAGCCGCCTTAACTTTGAGGAAAAGCTCGAGGAACTGAAGGAAGAAGAGGGCGTCGAGTTGGACACTGAGGTCAGTCTCGAAGGCCTTAAGTGGCTGGTGAAAGAATATAAGAAGATGTACCAAGAGCACTTTGGCGAGGAGTTCCCCACTGATCCTTACAAGCAATTAAAACTCTCGATCAAGGCGGTTTTTGATTCCTGGAATGGCGAGCGCGCGGTTGCGTATCGCGATCACGAAGGTCTCCCTCACGATTGGGGCACCGCCGTCAACGTGCAGACGATGGTCTTCGGCAATATGGGCGAGGATTCCGCGACCGGCGTGGCCTTCAGCCGCGACCCCGCCACCGGCGCGCACGAATATCTCTACGGCGAGTTCCTGCCCAACGCGCAGGGCGAAGATGTCGTCGCCGGTATCCGCACCCCGCACCGGATCAGCCTGCAAGGCTCCCGCGATTGGGCGATGGATCGGGGCATTTCCGAGGAAAAGCGCGCCAACAGATTCCCCAGCCTGGAAGAGATGATGCCGGAGGTCTACAAGGAATTCTCGGAAATCGTCGATATGCTGGAGAACTATTATAAAGATATGCAAGATATGGAGTTCACCATTGAGCGCGGCAAGCTCTGGATGTTGCAGACCCGCACGGGCAAGCGCACCGGCGCCGCGCACGTCAAGATCGCCGTCGATCTCTGCAAAGAGGGCGTGATTGAGAAAGAGGCCGCCCTAGAGCGCGTCGAACCGATGCATGTCGAGCTGTTGATGCGCCCCAGCTTCGATCCCCAGACCGAGAAGGACTTGATCGCCAAGGGATTGAACGCTTCCCCCGGCGCCGCCGTCGGTATTGCCGTCTTTGACGCGGATCGCGCCAAAGAGGCCGCCGAAGAAGGCAAAGATGTGATTTTGGTCCGCCCGGAGACGGTCCCCGATGAGGTGCCCGGTATGTTGGCCTCCAAAGGCGTCCTGACCCAGAAGGGCGGCGCGACTTCGCACGCCGCCGTTGTGGCCCGAGGCTTCAACCTGCCCGCTGTCGTCGGCTGTGAGCAGATTTCTGTCGACTCCGGTCGCGCCCGATTTACCGTGGGCGACAAGGTCGTCAAAGAAGGCGATGTCATCTCCATCGATGGCTTCAGCGGTGAGGTGTACCTGGGTGAAGTGCCCCTGATCGAAGCTGAGTACGAAGATCAGGTCGAGCTGATCACGCTGCTGGACTGGGCCGACGAAGTCCGCGTGTTGGGCGTGCGCGCTAACGCCGATGATGGCGAGGGCGCCGCTGAGTCCGTGAAGATGGGCGCTGAGGGCATCGGCTTAGCCCGCACCGAGCACATGTTCTTCGAAGAAGTAGCGCGTAAGGCCGTTGTGAATATGATTGTCGCGAAGACCGACGCAGCGCGTGAGGCCGCCTTGACCGATATTCTTCCCTTGCAAGAGAAGGACTTCGAGGGTCTCTTCGAGGCGATGGACGGCAAGCCCGTCATTATGCGCTTGATCGATCCCCCGATGCACGAATTCCTGCCCTCCCGTGAGGAATTGCTGGAAGAGGTCACACGCCTGCGCATTCAAGCGCCGGAATCGGACGAACTGGCCGAAAAAGAGAAGATGCTTGAACTCGTCAACGGCCTGTGGGAAACCAACCCGATGATGGGCCTCCGTGGCTGCCGGGCGGGCATTATGTACAAGGGGCTGACGGAAACGCAGACCCGCGCCTACGTCCAGGCCGCCTGCCGCTGCAAGAAGCGCGGCGTCGATGTTCACCCGGAGATTATGATCCCCTTAGTGGGGCACGTCAACGAGTTGAAGATCGAGCGCAAGAAGCTGGAAGAGGTCGCCGCAGAGGTGATGGAAGAAGAGGGCGTCGAAGTGCCCCTGATGTTCGGCACGATGATTGAGGTCCCGCGCGCGGCCCTGACCGCCGCCGAGATCGCCAAGGAAGCGGAGTTCTTCTCCTTCGGCACCAACGACCTGACCCAGATGACCTACGGCTACAGCCGCGACGACGCTGAGGGCAAGTTCCTCATGCAGTACGTCGATCAGGGCATCCTGCCCGAGAACCCCTTCCAGGTGTTGGATCAGGAAGGAGTTGGCCGCCTGGTCAAGATGTGCGTCGAGGAAGGCAGAGCCGCCAACCCCGGTCTCGAAATCGGCATCTGTGGCGAGCATGGCGGTGAGCCGCAGTCCATCGACTTCTGCCACCGCGTTGGGCTGGATTACGTGAGCTGCTCCCCCTACCGCGTGCCTGTGGCCCGCTTGGCCGCCGCCCACGCTGCGATCCGCAACCGGGAGTAATCTCGCCCCATCCCCTGAGACGATCCGGGATGACAATAACATGACCCACCAAGTGGCAGTCCCTCACGGGCTGCCACTTGTCGCATGAA
>JBKHCQ010000122.1:0-9320 GCA_046541755.1 Anaerolineales bacterium
ATCGACGCAGCCGCTGCTCACCGAGCCGGCCACATCGCCCTCCGCCGTGAGCGCCATGCGCGTGCCCGCCGCGCGCAGCGAGGAGCCGCGCGTCTCCACAATCGTCGCCAGCGCGATCTCTTTATCCGCCGCCAGCCATTCGCGTAACGTCTCGATAATATCTCGCATTTATGCCTCCTTCTAGTCACCGGCCGCTTTTAGAAAACAGCTCACGGATTTTCACGGATCGCACAGATTTTTAAATCTTCTGACAGAGAAGTTCTCCAGTTCCAGAACGAATTTTCCCGCAATATAAAAATCAAACTATATCCGTGTTGATTGGTGTTTATCCGTGAGCTAAAAGTTTTTGGTAGATAGTGTCTCCCTTATGCAATCTTAGGCGATATCGCTGGGGTCCCAGCTCACGCGCAGGCCGCGATCCAACTCGTCCAGGCGGGCCATATCCTCCGGCGCGATCTCGAAATCGAAGACATCGGCGTTCGCACGGATGTGCGCCTTGGTGGAGGATTTGGGGATCACCACCACGCGATGTTGCAAGGCCCAGCGGATGAGGATCTGGGCCGGGGATTTATCATATTTTTCCGCGACGGCGACCAACGGCGGGTCATCTAGCATCCGGCCCTTGGTCAGCGGGCTGTAGGCTTCCAATTGGATCTCGTGCTCGCGGCAGTAGGCCAACAGCTCCTCTTGATAGAGGTAGGGGCTGAATTCCACCTGATTGACCGCCGGCGCGACGTCGGCCCAGGAGAGCAGCTCGTCCAGGTGCTGGATGGTGTAATTGCTCACGCCGATAGCGCGGCATTGATCGGTCTCCAGCAGGGTTTGGAGCGCGCGCCAGCTCTCATCGCGCTGCTGGCTGACGGGCCAGTGGATGAGGTAGAGATCGATGTAGCCCAGGTCTAACTTGCGCAGGCTCTCATCGAAGGCGCGCAGCGCTTGATCAAAGCCGTGGTCGCTGTTCCACAACTTAGTGGTAATAAAAATTTCCTCACGCGGCACGCCGCTCTGGCGCACCGCCTTGCCGACCTCGACCTCGTTGCCGTAGAGTTTGGCCGTGTCGATGTGGCGATAGCCGGCCTCCAAGGCCCAGCGCACGGCTCGAATCGTCCCCTGGCCGCTGCCCGCCTGGTAGACGCCCAAGCCGAATAAGGGCATCTCCACGCCGTTGTTCAATGTGATACTGCTGTCAATCGTTAAATCCATAGATTATCTCCTTTCTTCCTCGGACAAATTGATGATTTGTAATTGTCCGCGCCCACTTATTTTATTCATTCGGAGGTGGCTCAACCTCTTTTGCTCCCGGCTCGTCATATCCTCCATACAGGCCTTCGTATCCTGAATGCTTCCAAGCATAATCAAGTACATAATCCAACTCAGTTTGATCTTCAATGAAATCAGAATCGATTTCTGTCAGTTCAGGATATTCACCCCATACAATACGTCTCATAAATATTGTATATTCTTCCGTGTTTGGCTGAATATTCACGCCTTCTGCTTCCATAAATGCGTGGATGATTTGTTTTACCCGTCTTGCCTGTGTGTATTTATTTCCCAGGAAGAATACCAGCAGAACAACTGCGCCCCCAACAATAGCCCATAAAAGTATTGTCATTAGTTTTTTGTTCTGCATTGCAAAGCCCTTTTGTTGTTAGCTTCTCAAAATTGTCTTTCGGCGCCCAACAGACATTTCGCATGCTTCGATCCTCATCTGGAACCTTCGTAAGGAGCGCCTATTTCGGGCCCCAGGTGTTGCTTTCGATTTGGCCATCATCGTAGACGCGCACGACCTCGAAGCGGACGCGCCCGGCCTCGATGGCGCGCGCGATTTTCATCTGACCGGTGCTTAACGCGGCCCGGCCTTTTTTGATGTCGATGATCACGATCTCCAAGTCGTCGGTTTCACCTTCACCGTCTTGGCACGCGCTGTAGCCGTTGAAGATGACGTAATCGATGGGATCGCCCAAGAAGCGGGCGTCCGCCGGCCAATAGGCGAAGCCCGGCAGCAGCGGCGCGATCTGCTCCGCCATCTTGCCCTTGAGGACAGCGCGGCTCTGGCGGACGCTCTCCTTGCGCGCCTCGGCGATCTCCGTCTCGCGCTGGGCCTCCAAGCGGTGGATACGATTTTCGTAGGATTGCGCGATGCGCGCGCGCTCGGCCTCGCCCTTCGCCGCGTAGATCTCGGCGATCTCCTCGCGCAGCGTCCGCCGCAGTTCCTTCTCCTGGATGTGCAACACCGCGTAGGCCGCTAAAATGCCCAGGCCCAGGCCGATGACAAAGAGGACCGTTTCCATCACAAAAATCTACGCGCTACATCAATCCCAAAAGCGCGGCTCGCGCCTGAGATAGACGCCGCTCCCCTTCTCCCCGACGAATTCGCCCTCGCGCATCAGGAACTCGCCGCGCCGCAGGCTGGTAACCACGCGGCCTTTCACCAGCATCCCCTCGTAGGGCGTGTAGCCCGCGATGGTGTGCAGCTCCTCGGCGGTGATGCGTCGCTCGCCGGCCGGATCGTAGAGCACGACGTCGGCATCGCTGCCGGGGAGGAGCGCGCCCTTGCGCGGCCAGAGATTGTAGATGCGGGCGGGATTGGCGGCCAGCAGACGCGCCGCATCAGGCCAGGAAAGTTGCCCCGCCAGGACGCCGTAGGTCACGGTGAGGGGCAGTAGCGTCTCCATACCGGGCAGCCCGCCGGGCGTCTTCGTGAAATCGTTGTGCTCCAGCTTCTGCTCCTTCGTGTAATCGCAGTGATCGGTGATCAGCATGTCGATCATCCCGGCGCTGAGCAACGACCACATCATCTCGGCCTCGTCGGGATCGCGGAGCGGCGGCTGGAGGATGTAGCGCCACGGCTCGCTGCCCTCGTAGCGGGTGTTATCCAAGATCAGATATTGGGGCGCGGTCTCATTGAAGGCGACCTGGCCCTTATCGCGCGCTTCGGCGACCAGCAGCGCGGTGTAGGCCGAGGAGTTGTGGACGATCACCACCGGGGCGTGGACCGCATTGGCCAAGAAGAGCACGCGCGCGGCGGCCTCCTGCTCGGCCAGCGCAGGACGCGCCAGCCCGTGATAGCGCCACGCCGTCTGCCCGGCCTCGACCAGCGCCTCGGTCTGCGCGGTGACGAGGGCGTCGTTCTCGCAGTGCACCAGGGTGAGCAGGCCGTATCGCGCCCCCGCTTCCATCAGACGGAGCAGCGTCGCGTCGTCGGCGTAGTAGTTGGGGCGATAGGTCGTGTAGAGTTTGAAGCTCTGAATGCCCAAATCGATCAACTCGCCCAGGCGATCCTCCTGGCCGGGCGGCAGATCGGTGACCATCATGTGGAAGGCGTAGTCGACGACGGAGGGCGCGGCCTCGTCCATCCGATTCGCGAACGCCTCATCGAAGCTCTGGCCCTCGTACTGCGTCGCGAAATCGACGACGGTGGTCACGCCGCCGTAGGCTGCCGCCCGCGTCTCCGTGAACCAATCGTCGGGCGTTTTGTAGATGCCCGTATCCAACTGGATGTGCGCGTGCGCATCGATGACGCCGGGCAGCGCCATCAAGCCGTGCGCATCTACGACTTCAGCCCCATCGGGCGCCGCCAGATCCCGCCCGATAGCCTTGATCTTCTCATCTTCAATCAACAGATCCGCTTCTAACGTCGTATCCGGCATGACGATGGCGCCGCCTTTAATCAGCACGTGGGTCATTGCAAACCTCCTCGCTTTAGGTGTTGGTCTAATCGCTTTCCATATATATTTTAGTCGAATTCGTAGACTTTGGTAGAAAGCGCCGGCAGTGGGAGCGACGGCTGATCGTCGGAAAGCAATCCTCCGCACCCTCGCCGAGGATTGAAATCCCCGACTACTGAGCGCAAGTCAACTAAAGTTGACTCAATTTCTACACGGGGTCTTTCCTTCAGTCGGCCTTTAGCCGACTTCAGCTTTTAGCCTGCGATTCATCCGCAGGCGCAAGCGGTACAAGGCCGCCTTTTCCAACAGTCAAGCGTCACACCTCATCGGCAGTCGTTTGCTCGGCAGAAAAAAACAGCTCTCGGCAACTTCACCGAGGGCTGTTGATCGCTTCGCGCCGTCTCACACTGTTCAAGGATTCTCGGCCGGCGTCGGGCAGAACCAATAGCCTTCTCCCCACTGAGTGCGAATATATCGCGGGTCGCCGGGGTCCGGCTCCAATTTTTCGCGCAGATAGCGGATGTAGAGCGCCAGATTGGCCGTCGCTCCGATGTAGTCCGCGCCCCAGACATCGGTCAGCAATTTCTGATGGGAGATGACCGCGCCCGCGTGCTGAACCAAACATCGCAGCAACTTAAACTCCGTCGACGTCAGATGAATCGGCTCGCTATGCAGAAAAACCCGCTGACGTCGCAGGTCAATCCGCAACACGCCATCATCGTACACCTCATCGCGATGCAATTGATAGCGCTTGAGCACCGCGCGGATGCGCAACTCCAACTCCCGGAGATCAAAGGGCTTGGTCACGTAATCATCCACGCCCAACTCGAAGCCCCGGATGACCTCCGCACGATCATCCTTAGCCGTGAGCATAATAATCGGCAGATCCGTCGCCGCGCGCAAGCGACGACATACCTCCCAGCCATCCATCTCCGGCATCATCACATCTAACAGGATCAGATCGGGCCGCTGTCGCAAAGCTCTCTCGATCCCCGCTTTGCCGCTCGAGGCCGTGAGGATCTCAAACCCCATCGCGCCCAAGCTGCGCGTCAACATCTCGTTCAGCGCCGCGTCGTCATCGATCACCAGCAATTTGGCCAGCATCTGGCACCTCCGGAACGATCGGGATCACGTCAACGCCGTCTATGTTAAGGTTAATCTTAATCTTATATTATCAGAAGCGCGGGCCAAATGCAATTGATTGAAGTTTCATTTGTCGGGAATGTGAAGCTCTGCCAAATGCCATGCTGCCTAGGCCTTTCAGGCTCCGCTCCGAGGCTAACTACGAACGGTCTCGATCTCGCGGCGTAGCGGCTGGGGATGTTCTTTCCCGTCTTGCTCGTCCCGGCAGCGCTCGATGATCTCCGCCGTCAGATCGTAGCGGTGGAACGCGGGCATGATGTAGAGACCGCCAGCCCATGCTCGCAGCGACGCGATCAGCTCGCAAGCGATGCGCACGCCCTCATAGGGGGCGTCCTCGCCCGCCGCCTCCAACCGCGCAAAGATCTCCGGCGCGATGGTGATGCCGGGCACCTCGTTGTGCAGGAAGCGCGCGTGACGGACGCCATACAGCGGCAGCACGCCGACCAAGATCGGCGTTTCGAGTGGCCCGTGCTCCTCGGCGTAGCGATCCACAAAGGCGCCCGCCGCCGCCGGATCGTAGACCGGCTGCGTGAGGAAGAAATCGACCCCGGCCTCTAACTTGCGGCGCAGGACCTTGATCTCGCGCGCCGGATTTTGGGGCGTGAGGTTGAGCGCGCTGCCCACAAAGAACGAGGTCGGCTGCCCGATGTTGCTGCCCGCGTGATCCACGCCCGCGTTGAAGCCCTGCTTGATCAAGCGGATCAGGCCGGAGGGCACGAGGTCGTAGTCGTCCATCGCGTCGGGATAATCGCCGATGGCCGTGGGATCGCCCATCACGACGAAGACGTTGCGGATGCCGAGCGCGTGCGCGGCCAGCAGATCGCCCTGGACGCGCAGCAGGTTGCGGCCCCGCGTGGGGAAGTGCAGCGTCGTCTCGATACCGACCTTCTCCTGGATGAGATTGCAGACTGCCCAGGGACTCATCCGCATCCGCGCCATCGGGCTGTCGGCCACGTTGATGACATCCGCGCCGGCCTCGGCCAACAGACTGGCCCCGGCCATCAGCTTGTGCCCCGTAAGACCGCGTGGCGGGTCCATCTCCACGGAGATCACGAAGTGGCCGGCGGCCAACTTCTCGGAGAGACACGAGGGCTGATCGGGCGAGAGGATGGGCACGGCGGCCTGAGATTCTACCATGCCGTTGACGTAGACGGGCAAATCGGGCGGGCCGCTCTCCAGCGCGCGATGCATCGCCGCGATATGCGCCGGCGTGGTGCCGCAGCAGCCGCCGATGACATCGGCGCCGGCCTCGGCGAAGGCCCAGGCGTACTCGCCGAAGTACTCCGGCGTGGCGGGATACATAATCCGCCCGGCGACCTGCTCCGGCCAGCCCGCGTTCGGCTTGACCCAGAAATGCGCGTCGGGTTCGGCCTTCTGCATCTCCCGCAGGAGGCGCAATAGTTGCACCGGCCCGCCGGAGCAGTTCACGCCCAGTACATCGGCGCCGACCTCGCGCATGCGATGGGCGACCTTGGCCGGGGCATCGCCCAGCAGCGTGCGATCATCGCGCGTGAAGGTCATCGACGCCACCACGGGCAGGTCGCAGACCTCGCGCGCGGCCTGGATCGCCTCGACGACTTCGTAGAGATCGGTCATCGTCTCGATGACGATCAGATCCGCGCCCGCCTCCGCCAGCGCCGCGATCTGCTCGGCGAAGACGGCGCGCGCCTGCTCTAACTGCACCCGCCCGAACGGCGCCAAGCGCACGCCCAGCGGCCCTACATCCCCGGCGATCCACACCTCCTTGAAGGAAGCCGCGACGACGCGCTGTGCCAGTTCGACGCCCGCGCGATTGATCTCCGCGACGCGCTCCGCCAGGCCGTGCTCGGTCAGCTTGTAGCGATTCGCGCCGAAGGTGTTGGTCAGAATGATCTCCGCTCCCGCCTCGATGTAGGCGCGGTGAATCTCCGCCACCTCCGCCGGATGATGCAAATTGAGCGCGTCGAAGCACGCGGTGAACGCGACGCCGCGCGCGTGGAGCAACGTCCCCATCGCGCCATCCGATAAAATCGGCCGCTCCTGGGCCGCTAACCACGTTAAGAATTGTCCTACGGTATTCATTTGTTCTCTCCCCCTCTAGAAACGTATTTCGGATTGCGTATTCCGCAATGAACTAGTCGCGAGATTCGATTGGTAAGTGCGCAGCGTATGCACAACCCAGTTACGCAAGACGTCTTACGCAATACGCTGCCTGCCTCAACCAGCTCAAACGAAACACACACCAATCCCCCTACTCAAGTGACTGCCGCATCTCCTTCACCACCGCGATGATGTTGTGCAGCGCGGGCAATACCTCATCCCAGGCGCGGGTCTTCAGGCCGCAATCGGGATTCACCCAGATCTGCTCCTGGCGCAGGTGCTCGCGGAACATGCACAGTTTATCCGCGATAAACGCCCGCGTCGGCACGACGGGGCTATGGATGTCGTAGACGCCGGGGCCGACCTCGCGGGGATAGCCGTATTCCGCCAGGGCGCGCAACATCGCGTCGCCGCTGCGGGCGTTCTCGATGGAGATGACGTCCGCATCCAGGCGATCAATGGCGGGCAGGATGTCCTCGAACTCCGAGTAGCACATGTGCGTGTGGATCTGCGTCGCCGGGCGCGCGCCGCCGGTCGCCAAGCGGAAGGCATCCACCGCCCAGGCGAGGTAGCTCTCCCAGCGCGCCGACTTGAGGGGCAGCCCTTCTCGCAGGGCCGGCTCATCCACTTGGATCACCCGCGCGCCGGCCTCTTCCAGCGCGGCGATCTCATCGCGCAGAGCCAGGGCCAACTGATAGGCGATCTGCTCGCGGGGGATGTCCACGCGGGGATACGACCAATTGAGAATCGTGACCGGGCCGGTGAGCATCCCTTTCACCGGCTTCGACGTGAAGGACTGGGCCACCTCGAACTCGCGCACCGTCATCGGCGCCGGGCGCTGCACGTCGGCGTAGATGATGGGCGGGCGCACGTAGCGACTGCCGAAGCTCTGCACCCAGCCGTGGCGGGTGAAGGCGAAGCCCGTCAGCTTCTGAGCGAAGTATTCGACCATGTCGCTGCGCTCGAACTCGCCGTGGGCCAGCACGTCCAAATCCAGCGCATCCTGCACGCCGATGGTGTACGCGATGAAGGCGTCCACGCCCGCGTGATAGGCCGCCTCGGAGATCTCGTCCTTACGATAGCGGGCGCGCAGCCGTCGCACTTCGCGCGTCTGCGGGAAGGAGCCGATGGTCGTCGTGGGGAAGGGCGGCAGTTGGATCTGCTGCTCGCGCCGCTCCTCGTAGGGCTGCGCGCGCCGGAAGTTCTCCTCGGAGAGCGATGAGACGCGCGCCTGCACCGCCTCATCCGCCGGCGCGAACGCCCGGAAGGCCTCCCACGCCGCGACGGCCTCCTCCGTATCATCCGCCGCCAGGTGCGCCAACTCCGCCAGCTTCTGCTCGGCGAACGCGAGGACGCCCCGCAGCGCCTCGGGAATCTCGGTCTCGCGCTCGACATCGTAGGGCACGAATTGCAGTGAGCACGAGGCGCTCAGGCGCAGATTCGGCGCGGCGGCGCGGAGCTTCGCCACGAGCGGCAGCACCTCGTCGGGACGCATCCGCCAGACGCTCCGCCCATCGATGACGCCCGCCGCTAAGGTCTTGTCCGCCGGGAAGCCGCGCGCTTCGATTTGTGCTAACGTCTCGCCGCGCGTGAGATCCAACGTGACGGTGTCCACGGGCAGGCGGACGATCCAGGGATAGGCGTCGCCCACGTCATCGAAGTAGATCGCCAGGTTGAGGGGCAAGCGCGCGTCGGCGAACATCGCGTAGGCCGCCAAGCTCCCGTAGGCCGCCTCGATGTGCGCGCGCAGATCGTGCACCTCCGGCAACACCAGGGCCGGCTCGTGCAGTTGCACCTCCGGCACGCCCATCGTCTTCAGTTCGGCGAGCAGGTGGCGATAGAGCGGCGTCAGCTTGTTGAAGATCTGGCCCACATCGCCTTTGATCCGCGAAAGATGAATCAGCGTCGCGGGGCCAAGCACGATGGGCACGGTGCGCGGGCCTAAGACTCCCTGCGCGCGCCGCACCAACTCCAGAAAGTCCTCGGTATTTTCCTGGAGCGTCATCTCGGCATCGATCTCCGGCGCCAGATAGTGATAGTTCGTGTCGAACCACTTGGTCATATCCAACGCGGGGATACCCTCCGCGCCGCGCGCCATCGCGAAGTAGCGCTCGCGGCCCTCCAACGCGCGGAACCGCTCCGGGATCAGCCCGAAGCGCACGGCCCAATCCAGGACGTGATCGTAGTACGTGGCCGATCCCACGCCGACGAAATCGATGTCGGCGGCCAGTTGATCGCGCCAACTCTGCTCCGCCGCCGCCCAGAAGGCCGCCTCCAGCTCCTCCGCACTCCGCCGGCCCTTCCAGTAGCCCTCCAATGCGCGTTTGACCTCGCGATCTTTGCCGATCCTTGGATAGCCCAAGGTCTGTGTTCGTGTCTTCGCCATCGTCGCACCTCCATAAAATAGTCGGGTAGTCTTTGGTCGGGTAG
>JBKHCQ010000123.1:0-9266 GCA_046541755.1 Anaerolineales bacterium
CTACAAAACATACAAATGTAAATCAGCGCGTGCTGATCGGGTTGAGCGGCGGGGTGGATAGCGCGGTCGCGGCGGCGTTGCTCCAATCGCAGGGCTATGCGGTCGAGGGGATCGCGCTCCAGTTGTGGCAAGCGCCCGCGGCCGCCGGCTCTGCGGACACAGCGACGCCGGCGGCTGCGGTGGCAAATGTGTTAGACATCCCCTGCCACGTGATCGACGCGCGCTCGCGCTTCTACGAGACCGTCGTCACGCCATTTTTGGATGCTTACACGCAGGGCCGCACGCCCAATCCTTGCGTTTGCTGCAATCCGGGCTTAAAATTGGCCGTGATGTTGGAAGCGGCGGATCGGATGGGCGTGCAGTGGATCGCCACGGGCCACTACGCCCGCGTGCGGCGCGATGCGAAGGGCACGGCCCATCTATATCGCGCGCGGAATTATGATCAAGATCAGGCATATATGCTCTATCGCCTGACGCAGCGCCATCTCCGGCGGCTGTTGTTGCCGCTGGGCGAGATCGCATCGAAGGCGGAGGTGCGAGAGATCGCGCGCCAGCGGCAGCTTCCCAACGCAGCGCGGCAGGATAGCCAAGATTTGTGTTTTATGAGCGGCGGGGATTATCGGACGCTGGTCGCCAAGCTCCGCCCGCAGAGCCTCCAGCCGGGGCCGATCTACGACGAGACCGGCCAGCGCCTGGGGGATCATCGCGGGCTGGCGCGCTACACGGTCGGGCAGCGGCGCGGACTGGGCATCGCCGCCGCCGAGCGGCTGTACGTGATTGCGCTCCGACCGGAGGACAACGCTCTGATCGTCGGGCCGGCCAGCAGCTTGGAACGGCGACGTTGCACGCTGGCCGAGATGACCTTCCCGACGGGCGCGCCGCCAGCCCCAACTTTCGAGGCGCGCGGGCGGATTCGCTATCGCGCGCCGCTGATCCCGGCGACGATCCGAATGGAGGGCGCGCGTCGCGCCGAGGCGACGTTACATCAGCCGCAGCGCGGGCTTGCGCCGGGGCAATCCTTGGTGCTCTATCAAGAAGATGAGGTCATCGGTGGGGGCATCATTCAAGCAACCGAAAATGTAACCGTTTAGTCCTGTGAGGTGCAACGCACTTTTGACCCTATCACCAGGCATGTACGGCATCAGACACAACGGTTACTGAAGTCTAAGTGCGTTGCATCTTGATCCCCTCATAAAACCAAACAATTACCCGAAAATTATCAAGCTCTCAATATTGTCAATGGAGAAAGTTGAGTCAGCTATTTATGCGAAGTCATAGCAGAGAACCATCTCATATTTTAGTCGTCGACGATAACGCGGAAATTCGAAACTTCCTCAAGGGGCCGGTGCTGGAGATGAACGGCTATCGCGTAACGGTGGCCACGGATGGCGTCGAGGGGTTAGAGTTGGCAACGCAACTCCGGCCGGACCTGATTTTGTTGGATTACGAGATGCCGCGCCTGAACGGCATCGAGGTGCTGTACAAACTGCGCGAGCGCGAGGTCACAATCCCGGTGATCTTGATCACCTCCTATGGCTCCGAATCGGTCGCTGTGGAGGTTTTTCGGCTGGGCGTGCGGGATTACGTCACCAAGCCCTTTACGATCACGGGCATTCTCGGCGCCATCGAGCGGGTGTTGGATCAGGCGCAGATTGAGCAGGAGCGCGACGCGCTGCTGATCGAATTGCAGCAGACCAACGCGCAATTGACCAAGCGGATCAACGAGTTGGACACCCTCTATCACGTCAGCAAATCTGTCACAACGCTCAGAGAGCGGGATAAGCTGCTAGAGCGGATCATCGACGCGGCGCTGTATCTCACCCACGCGCAAGATGGCACGCTCGTGCTCTTTGATCCGAAGTCGGGCAATCTCTCCACTCAGGTGCGCCGGGCGCGGATGGGCAATCAATATCACTCGCCGGAGCAGCGCGTCGATATCACCACCGGAACGTTGGGGCTGATGATGAGCGTGCCGCTCCAGGTGGGCGGCCGGGTCATCGGGGCGCTGCGGGTCAGCAACAAGCGCAATCGCGAGGGACTGAATCAGAAGGATCGGCAACTGCTGCGGATGTTGGGCGATTACGCGGCCATCGCCATCGAGAATTTCCGGCTGGTCTCGGAAATCGAGACCCAGCAGGAGCGTGAGAAACGCGAGATCCGCAATCTATTCGAGCACTATATCTCTCCCACGGTGGTCGAGCGCCTGCTCAAACAACCGCAAAGCGTCCGCCCCGGCGGGCAGCGGCAAACCATCTCCATTCTCTTCGCCGATTTGCGGGGCTTCACCACGTTTACGGCCAACTCCTCGCCGGAGGCCCTGATGGCCGTGCTGAATCGTCACATCGCCGCGGCGGCCGAGGTGATTTTAGAGCGGCAAGGTACGCTGGATAAGTTTATGGGCGATGAGGTGATGGCCTTCTTTAACTCGCCGCTCCCGCAGGAGAATTACGCGCTGCGGGCGGTAGAAGCAGGGTGGCAGATCATTCAGACGACGCAGCGCATTCACCAGCATCTCCCGGTACAGCAGCGGTTGGAGTTCGGCGTGGGCATCGCCACGGGAGAAGCTGTGGTCGGCAACATCGGCACCTCGCAACTGGTGAACTACACCGCCGTTGGCCGCACCGTGAACAAGGGCCATACGTTGCAGGAGTTAACGCCGGCCAAGAAAATCTGGATTTGCCGCCGCACTTATGAGTTGACCTCTGAATACATTCAGACCCGGGCGTTGCCGCCGATCAACATCAAGGGCCAACGTCACCCGGAGCCGATCTATGAGGTCACGGCAATTGAAAAATCAGCCAATTCCGCCTAGCCTCAGAACAGTAAGCACTTCCGCTTGGTGACGCATCAACGGAGAACAAGAATTTAACGCAAAGGCGCGAATCCGCAAGGATTCTTAACTTTAAACTTGCAACTCATTTTAGCAGGAGGATGGATGACCGTTTTCTTTGACGTGGAAACTCAAAACACCCTGCAAGAGGTCGGCGGACATTATCCAGAGCGCTTGAAGGTCTCCGTGGCCGTCACCTACAACACAGACGACGCGGCGTATCATCATTACACCGAGGCAAAAATGCCGGCGCTGGTGGAGGAGTTACGAACGACCGATTTGATCGTGGGGTATAATCTCTACGGCTTCGATTATCCGGTCGTGCAGCAATACACATCCGAGGTGCAGCTCGCCACACTCCCAACCGTCGATATGATGGCGGTGCTGGAAAAGCAACTCGGTCACCGCATCGGATTGGACGCAGTAGCCACGGCGACGTTGGGGATCAACAAAAGCGCGGACGGCTTACAGGCTGTGCGCTGGTGGCGTCAGGGCCGCCTCCAGGAGATCATCGCGTACTGCCAGCAGGACGTCGAGGTCACACGTCGCGTCTACGAGTTTGGGAAACTCAATCGCTACGTGCAGTTCTACGATAAAAGCTACCGGCTGAGGAAGGTACCGGTAGCTTGGTAGTGGTAAATGAATGATCAGCCGTGTCAGGCTTCTGAAAACCCTTCTCCTCCGAAGGAATATCCCACACCCCAATGCGTGCGAATGTAGTGTGGCTTATCAGGGTTCTCCTCGATTTTTCGGCGCAGATAACGAATGTAGACGCTGAGATATCGGTCTTCCTCCGCACATTCCGGCCCCCAGACGTTGGTCAGCAGTTCTTTATGAGATGCCACGCGCCCCTTTTGGCCTACCAGATACATACACAAGCGCGATTCCGTCGGCGTCAGTTCGATCACCTCTCCATTGCGCTTGACCGTTCCATCGCGGAGATTAATACGGAGTACGCCGTCGTCAAAGACAGTCTGCCAAGAAGATTGCGCTTCCATCCGATCCCGCCGCAACACCGCGTGAATGCGAGCCGTCAACTCCTCGAAGCTACAAGGCTTGCGCACATAATCATCAGCGCCCAGCGACAGGCCCTTCACAACATCAGGCACGGTTCCCTTTGCGCTGAGCATAATGATGGGTGTATTGCAGACGTTGCGAAAGCGCTGGCACGTCGCCCAGCCATCCATTTGGGCCATCATAATATCCAAGACAATCACATCTGGCTGGATGTCATAGGCCACGCGCAAACCTTCCTGGCCATCCATCGCCGCGAAGACCTCAAATCCCTCTCGTTTCAATCCCAATTTCATCAAATCCAACAGCGCATCGTCGTCATCGATGAGCAAAATTCTCTCTTTCATAACACCCCTTCACTCAATGGGTCGCCCTCAATTCTGGGGAGATCGGAGAGCGTCATTTTTGGGAAAAATAGGCCACCGTGCGGCGCACCCCCTCTTCTAAAGTGACCGTCGGCTCCCACCCCAGCCCCTGATGTGCTTTCTCTGCCGCGAGATACGAGCGAAACGTCTCGCCCAACTTCGCCGGGCCGTAATAAGGCTCCCGCTGATAGCCGGTGATCTCGGCCAGCGTGTGGAAAAGCTCGTTCACGGATATCCCCCGCCCTGTACCAATATTGTAAATCTGGCCGGCGCGATCTTTTGCCGCTAAAAGATTCGCCGCGACGCAATCTTCTACATAGACAAAATCCCGCAGTTGCTCCCCGCTGCCATTGATCGTGACCTGATCATCCCGCAGCATCTGATCCGTGAAAATCGCGACGACACCAGCCTCGCCCTGCGGATCCTGGCGCGGGCCGTAGACATTCGCATATCGCAAGATGGTATAATCCAAGCCACGGATCTCTTTGTAGAGATACAGGTAAAGCTCAATGGCATGCTTGCTCACACCATAGGGACTAAGCGGCTGGATGGGATGCGCTTCGTCGCACGGGAGATATTCCGGCTCCCCGTAGACCGCGCCGCCGGAGGAAATGAAGATAAATTTCTTCACATCCAAGCGAACGGCACACTCTAAAAGATTCAGCGTCCCCAAGATATTCACGTCCGCATCGTAGCAGGGCTTTTCAGCCGAGAGACGGACATCAATTTGAGCGGCATGATGATCGACGAAATCCGGACGCTCTATGTCAAATATATCCGCCAACTCGGCGCTGCGAATATCCACCTCGTAAAATTTCGCCTGGGGATTGAGATTCTTCAGGCTGCCGGCCGATAAATTATCGACCACAACCACTTCGTATCCCTGGGCTAAGAAAGCATCCACCACATGGGAGCCAATGAAGCCACAGCCGCCCGTAACTAAAATTTTTTGCATTATTCAGGTTCCTATCGTAAGATAATTATAATCATCAGTCGTTTAAACCTTGTTAATAAAAAGCTAAAAAAATACTATTGGGGGGTCTTTTGGATTTCACCGGACAACTTTCCGGATAGCTCTAAGAGGAGCGCAGATTTGCGCGTTTGTGGGGATCACGGACTTTTTTACGTCGCCACAGGGTGCGGCGAATTCCTGAAGAGCCAGCGGCTAATAGCCGCCCCTTTCTTCCAAATTGAAATAATAACCTTCGCCCCAAACAGTATGAATATAGAGGGGGCTTTCGGGATCTTTCTCGATTTTCTGTCGTAGGCGGTAAATATATTGCTTGATCAGATCCAAGTCGCCCGTCCGCTCAAATCCCCAAATTTGAGTGAGGATAGCGTCATGGGTGAGCACCTTCCCGGCGTGCCGGATTAAGAGACGCAACACCTCGAATTCTTTGGGAGTCAAATGCACCATTCGATCATTGATCACCAATTCGTGACGGTCTAGGTGCAAGACGACCGAATTATCGGAAAACAAAACATCGGGGAGGACGTCTTTTTTCTCATTACCTCGACGGAGTGCGACCTGCAAACGACACAATAATTCCGAAAAATCATAGGGCTTGACGATATAATCATCGCCGCCAGCGGAGAATCCCTGGACGACATTTTCGATGGTGCCCTTGGCCGTTACGAAGATGATGGGGGCGGCGGTCATCTCCCGCAGCCGCCGACAAACTTCGAAGCCGTCCATACCGGGCATCATCACATCCAACAAGATGACATCCGGGTGGGTACGATAAGCGCTGTGTAACCCAGGCTCGGCGCCATCTGCCAATACGACCGCGTAGCCTTCCCCTTCTAGGAGAAGGTGGAGCATTTTCAGAGCATCTTTCTCGTCGTCGATTATCAATATCGTGGCTTTGTTACGCATCCAATGTTACCTTCTGATATTTATTGTCGGGACGCAAAATCTTGCATCTCGACTAGGAGGTTTATTTTCCTGTAAATGCCTTACATCTCTTCAAACACCACCGTCAGTTGGGCAAAGCGCACGAGGTCGCCAGAGTGCAAGCGGATGGGGCGATGGGGCAACAGCCGTACTTCATTGACGTAGGTGCCATTGGTGCTCTGCAAATCCTCCAAGAACCACCCTTCCTGTTTGCGCAATAGGCGCGCGTGACGGCGCGACATTCCGGCGGTGACGCCGCCATAGGGATCAAGGTCGATGTCGGGAGGGCGGGACAGCCGAGGATCCATCCGACCAATCAAGACCTCCTCCAGCGGCGGGATCAGCACGGAGGCGCCGGAGGTCGCGATGAAAAGGCGCGCTTGTCCCTCGCGGGTGGTAGGGTGAATGTCGATGCGACTGGTAATCATCCGCGCGGTCAGGGAATCCGAGGGGGTCGGCGCCGCGCGCTCCATCCGATGCAACACCCGTTGGAGGTCGCTGACGAAGCTTTCCATCAGTGCGTATCGCGCCTCCGGTTGGCGCTCAAGGGCGCGCATCAAGACGGTTTCCATCGACTTGGGCACATCAGGGTTGAAGCGCCGAATCGGCTCCGGCGGCTCATGCAAGCGCAGCATCATCGAATCCGCCGGCGTCTCCGCCTCAAAAGGCAAGCGTCCGGCTAACATCTCATAGAGTACGATGCCCAAGCTGTAAATATCGGTGCGATGATCGACCTCCTCAGCGGCTACTTGCTCTGGGGAGAGATAAACCGCCGTCCCCAAAATCGAGCCGGGCTGGGTGATGCGCTGCACCGATCCGACGATCTTCGCCAGGCCAAAGTCGACCAACAAGGGCCAATCGGATTGGGCCAGGAGGATGTTATCGGGTTTGACGTCACGATGGATAACGCCGTGGCGGTGCGCGTGCGTCAGCGCCTCACCCACCGGAATAATCAATTTAAGGGCCTCCACACAAGGAAACGTCTTCCCCTGCATCTGCTTGGCCAATGATCCGCCGGGAACATACTCCATAATAATGTAAGCGATGCCCCGCTGGCGATCCTCGCCATAGTTAAAAATGGTGAGGATGTTGGGATGGCGCAGCGCCGCGATAGCACGCGCTTCCCGCTGGAAACGCTTTAAGAACTGCCGGCCCCCCGATTCTTTGATCCGCAAGATTTTAATGGCGACCCAGCGCTCCAACTGTTTCTGGTAAGCGCGATAAACCGCCGCCGCACCGCCCCGGCCAATCTCTTCTGTGATACGATGTCCTTCGATAACTTGCCCGATCCACTCCGCCATGCTTCCCCCCGTTTATGTTCGTGACGTCAGATCAACACAGATTGACAATATTATTTTTAGCGACGCCAACGCGGGCATAATTTATGAGAGAACGAGGCGTTGGTGAGATTACGCTCCCCTGAGCCGTCCGCATTGACCATATAGACATCCGATGCGCCCTCATTTCCCACCGGTCTTAGGTAATAGAGGTAAGCCCCATCTGGAGAAAATTGAGGCGGCCAGGCATCAGAGATATATCCCACCAGTTGATAGTAGCTATCCGCGCCAGCCTGCACGGCATTGACCGTGCGATCCACCGTGAAGATCACCGTCTGGCTGTTAGGCGCCCATTGCACGCCCGCCGCTCTATTCAGAGGCCCTTGGTAGACGAACTTCCCGGCCGAGGGGTCCGATGCCGGTTCCATGGTGACGGAATGCCCGGCGCCCTCGATAAAGTTCGTGACCAACTTCCATTGTCCATCCGGCGAGGTACAGACATCGGTGCGCTCCGTGACATTGCACTTACTCGTACCATATAAGCTCACCACCTGGCCATCCAACGTAGAAGCCGTTGCGCCGCCGGCGCATGTGGAGTGATTGTAATCCGTCAAGCCGATCTCTTGCATGCGGCTCCAAGCCGGGTCTGTGGAGTAGAGCCGATAATCCTCGCCAATTTTCACCGTGAAGACGATGCGCCCGATATCGCCGGTAGGCGCAGACGTCGGCTCCTCGGTGGACGCCGCCGAGGACGGCGTCGAGGTCGGCGCGGTGGTGGCCGGCACGCTGCCGCGTCCGGCGGTAATATCGTCGATGTAGATGGTCCCCTGGCTAGTTCCCCCAGCGGGACGATCCAACACGAGCGCATAGAATTTCACGGGATAATCGACGACGCCATTATCCGGGCCGGAGATACGACCCGAGGGCCACTCCAACCCCGGCGCCAGATAGCCGGATTTCTGTTGCCAGCCGGCGCCGCCCACACTCCCCAGATGCACGGCCCAAATCTCACCCGCCGCATCTTGAATCCAGAGGTTCAAGTAGTGGCCAGAGCCATCACCATAGACCCACGCGGCGAAGTAATTAGGCTGCCCGCCGATGCTGCGCGGCTGACTGAAGACAACGTAATCATCCTCGACCGCCGGGAAATTATACGTGAGTTTGGCGGAGTAGGCGCCGGTTTTGGCCTGCGCGCTCGATTGGCTCAGCTCCCCATAGGGCTGGTCGCCGCGCCGCCACGTGCCCCACTGCTCAAAGGTCACCAGAGCGTTAGACGCCGTCGCCGTCGATTCAGATGCGGGGGTGGCGGTGGCGCTCGCCGTCCGATCCGAGGTGGGCGTCGGCGTCACTCTGGATGTAGGTGAGGGTGAAGGGGAAGGTGTAGCCGTCGGCGTCTCCGTTCCGTCCGCCTCATTCTCCTCGTCCTCGTCCTCCTCATCCCCGCCGCCCTTCGGCGTCGACGTCGGCTCCGCGTCTTCGGTCGCGGTCGGCGTAGGCGTTGCCGTCGCCCCTTCGGTGGGGGTGACTGTGGGCGTTGGGGTGCTCGTGAGCGTCGGCGAAGGCGTCGGCGTCAAGGTCGGTGAGATCGCTGCTAATAATTGCGGGCCAAAGGCAACGCCTCCACCCGCCAAGCCCACGAACAGCACCGCGATCAGCCCCCAGCCCCACACTGGCATCCGACGGCGAGCGCCCGCGTCGGCCCGCCCGCCTAAAATGCGCGTGCTGCCCTTCCCGGCCAGTTCACCGGTGGAAGCTCGACGCCGCATCGCTTCCCAATCCGTGATCGAGCGCCCCAACCCCTTCGCCATCGCAGCGGACGTATCCCAGCGTTTGGAGCGGGCCAATTCCAGCGACCGCTCAATCGCGTCGGAGGTCTGGCGGCTCAC
>JBKHCQ010000124.1:0-9235 GCA_046541755.1 Anaerolineales bacterium
GACAACGATCTCAACGCGGCCGCCGCGGCTGAAGGCCTGCACGTGGATAACCCGCTCGATCACGGCTAACACATCCTCCCCAAACGCCACCGGGCACGCGAAGTTTGACCTCGCGTGCCCGGTTTTGTGTTGCTCCAATCGATTGATCTATCTCAGATCACCTCAGACGAGGGCAAATCCTCCAAACTGAGCGAGAGCACCTGCGAGACGCCATCATCGCCCATCGAGATACCGTAGATCGCGTCGGCGACCTCGACGGTGCCGCGATTGTGGGTGATGACGATGAATTGCGTCTGGCGCGAAAGCTGGCGCAGCATCGAGCGGAAGCGCCCCACGTTGGCCTCGTCCAACATCGCATCGACCTCGTCCAAGATGCAGAACGGCGTCGGGCTGACGTGCATAATCGCGAAGAGCAGCGCCACCGCCGTGAGCGACCGCTCGCCGCCGGAGAGCATCCCCAGGCCGGAGGTGCGCTTCCCCGGCGGGCGCGCGATGATCCGCACGCCCACGATCTCGCCCTCGTCTTCCTGCATCTTCAGCTTGGCCACGCCGCCGTTGAAGAGCATCTCGAAGATGCGCGAGAATTCCGTCGCGATCCCCTTGAACGTGGTGCGGAAACTCGTGTCCATCATCTCATCCAACTCCGAGATGATCTGGCGCAGGTGCGCGGAGGCGGTCTGCAAATCCTGCAATTGATCGCGGAGAAAGGTGTGGCGCTCGGAGACCTCCTCGTATTCCGACTGGGCGGCAGGATTGATCGGCTCCAAGCGGCGGATTTGGGTGCGCAGGTCGCGAATCTCCTGCTCCAAGCCCTCCGGCAGATCCTGCACGACGGGCAGCGGCGAAGAGATGGTCTCCAAAGGCAACGGCTCCTGCCCGGCGAGCGAGGCCGGCAGCTCCGCGACAACGATGTCTAACGTCTCCTCGATCTCGCGGCGCAGCGATTGAACGCGCTCCTCGTGGCGCTGAGCGTCCATCTCCGCCTTGGAAAGCTGCTGCTCGACGGCGCGCAACGCGCGATTGATCTCCGTCTCCTGCGCTTCCGCCCGCGATAAGCGCTGCTCCTGCGCCTGCAACTCCTGCTCCAACGGCGGAATCTGCCCGGCGAGCGCGTCGGCCTCCGAGCGCACGCGATCATAGCGCGCTTGCAGCGCCGCCAACTGCTCGGCCAACGCCGCCAACTGCTCCTCCAACGTCCCGATGCGCCGCGCCCGCTCCGCGATCTGCGCTGCCACTCGCTCGACCTCGCGCCGGCGCGCCCGCAACAACGCCCGCTGATTATCGTACTCCTGCGTGCGCAGCGCGACCTGGGTGCGACGCTCCGCCAGCGCTTCGGAAGTCCCGGAGGCGTCCAACGCCGCCAACGCGCCGTCGACCTCCTGGCGTTGCGCCGCGATCTCCGCCAAGGCCGCCTCCGCCTCCTCGCACGCCACGATCAGCCGCTCGTGCGACGCGGTCAACTCCGAGCGCTCGGCCTCCAGCTCCTCCAGGCGCGATTGCTGCCACTCGCTCTCCTGGATGAGCTTCTCCAAGGCGCGGACGCCCTGCTCCAGCGCCCGGTCGGCCTCTTTGTGACGGCGCTGCGCCTCGCGATGGCGCTCGGCGACGGCCACCGCCTCCTGCGCTAACGCCGCGACCCGCGCCTCGTTCTCGCGCAGCGCCGCCTGCGTCCGCTCGACCCGCTGCCGCAGCGCGGCGACCTCCTCCGGCAGTTGGCGTCGCTCGCGCTCGCGGCTCAACAGCTCCCCGCCGCGCGATTGCTGCTTCTGCCCGCCGGTGACCGATCCGCCGGAGCGCACGATGTCGCCCTCCAACGTGACGATCTTGAAGCCGCCGTGTAATTTGCGATGCAGCGCCCGCGCCGCATCTAAATCGTCCGTCACAGCGGTACGGCCCAGCGTGAGCATCACGGCGGGGCGATATTGCGGGTCATAGGCGATCAGATCCGCCGCCAAGCCGATGATGCCCGGCCCATTCGGCACGCGCAGGGGCTGCGAGGGACGCAAAGTATCCAACGGCAGGAACGTGGCGCGTCCGGCGCGATGATCCTTCAACCACGCAATCGCGGCCTGAGCGTCGTCCCACCGCAGGGCCACGATGTTCTGGAGTTGCCCGCCCAAAGCGGCGACGATGGCGCGATCCAACTCGGGCGGGACGTGAAGCAGCGTCGCCAGCGTCCCCGGCAGGCCATGAAGCTCGTCGCGCTCGGCGGCCCGCAGCGCGGCGTGGACGCCGGCGTACAGCCCCGCGCCCTCGTTGTGCAAGCGCTCCAGCGCCTTGAGGCGCGCCGCGACCTGTTGGAGATCGGCCTGCTGCTCCCCCAACGCCCGGCGAAGTTGCTCATTCTCCTCGCGGGCGGCGGCCTGACGCCGCTGAAGCTCCGCCACCTCCGCCTCGACCGCCTCGACTTCCGCCTGCGCCACCTCTAATGCGCGGCGCGCCTCGGCCACGGTCTGCTGCTGCACGCGCCGGCGAGTCACCGCGTGCTCCAACGTCCGCTCCAACTCAACCCTGCGCCCGGCCAACTCGCCCGTCCGCGTTTCCACCTGCTCCAAACGGCTCTGCTGCGCCGTCAGGCGATGACGGTGCTCCATCTCCTGCGATTGGATTTTGCTCTGCCGCCCCAAGAGCACGCGGCGCTCTTGCTCCACCTTGCGATGCGCGGCCTCCGCCTCGACAAGCTGGGCCTGCGCGGTTTCCAACTGCGCGGCGGCCTCATCGCGCGCCCGCTCCAACGTCGCGATCTCCTGCTCTTGCTCCTCTAAGGCAGCGCGGAGCGGCTCTAGGTTCGCCCGGCTCTCTTCCAAGCGCTGCTGCATCTGCCGCCGGCGCTCGCGGGCGACGGCCAATTCGCGCTGCTGACGCTCGGCTTCGGTGTGCCGCTCGCTGCTCTCGCGATGCAGGGCCGCCAATTTCTCGCGGCGCGTCGTCAGTTCGTGCCGCGAGCCGGTGATCCGGTGGATCAGCGCCTCAGCTTCCTCTAATTTTTGGGTGGCCTTGTCCTCGCGATATTTCACAATCAGACGGGCGGCATCCAACTTAGAGAGCGCCTGGCCCCATCGATAGCCATACCAGACGCGCAGGGTCTCGTGAAGGGCCTTGGTCAACCGCGCGTGTTGGTCTAGTCGCGACGTCTGCTTCTCCAGCCGTCGGAGCCGAGGCTCGATCTCGCCGATGATGTCCTGCACGCGCTCCAAATTGTGGCGGGTGTCCTCCAACTTCTCGACGGCGTCCTCGCGGCGCTTGCGATAGGGCGCGATGCCCGCGGCCTGCTCGAAAATCCCCAGGCGCTGCTCCGGACGCAGAGAGAGCACCTGATCGACCAGCCCCTGGCCAATGATAAGGTGCGCGTCCCGCCCCAGGCCGGCGCGTCCCAAGATGTCGCGCAGGTCGCGCAGGAGAACTTTGTTGCCGTTGAGGAGGTAGTCGGTCTTACCGTCACGGTAGGTGCGCCGCTCAACGGTCACCTCGGCGAATTCCATCGGCAGCCAACTGTCGGTGTTATCGAAGACAATCGCCGCCCGCGCCAATCCCGCCCGCGCGCGCTTCTTGCTGCCGGCGAAGATCATATCCTCGCCGGAGCGCCCGCGCATCGCCGTCATCCGCTGCTCGCCCAATACCCAGCGGATCGCGTCGGCGACGTTGCTCTTGCCGCTGCCGTTCGGCCCCACGATGGCCGTGATGCCTGTCGGGAAGATAAAGTCGACGGCATCGGCGAAGGATTTAAAGCCTTGAGCTTCTAGTTTTTTGAGTTTGGGCATAGCGTCTCAGGAGATCGATAAGCTCGGTGGGTAGCCCGCCTGCTCGCCGACCCAGACGGGGACAAACATCATCCATTGGTCAGGACGTTGGCGGATGAAATCCTCAAATTGGGCCAAGATGCGCTGCACGTTCACTTGCTGATCGCGCGCGCGGTCGCCGGTGCGGATCATCTCCAGCGGCGGATTGGCGATGATCTGATATTCACCATCTTCGTAGCGCGCGGTCGCGGTGACGACCAGGCAATCCGTCCGCAGGGGGATGCGAATGTAGCCAAAGGGCATTCGGGCCGGCGCGCCGAAGAACTCCACCAACTCATCGCCCGCGCCGATGGGCCGATCCACGCCCGTGATGACGGCGCCGCCCTTTTGCAGGCGGCGCATCGCGCTCCGTAGCGAGGTGGGGGAGATGGGCGTCAGCAGCGCGCCGCCCTCCTCCCGCAATTGATTGAAGACCTCAAAGCCCGGTTCCGGATCGGCCAAGGAGAGGACTTGCAGCGGGACGGGCATCAATTGCCCCAAGGCCAATCCGGCCAAATCGAAGTTAGCCATGTGACACGCGGCGATGAAGACGCCGCGCCCCGACGCCAATGCCTCCGTCAGATACAACTCAGCCTGCGAGGAGAGCCGCACCGGCGGCTTGAACTGCGTCACGTCCACCCGCCCCGATCCGATGTTGTTGAACAGCTCGTAGTAGCTGCGCGCAGCCTGTTGGAAGAGGCGATACGTCAGTTGATGTAGCTCCTCTTCGGTCGTATCCTCGCCTACGACGTGCCGAAGGTTCGCCTTGGCGATGTGATAGACGTCGGGCTTGAGTGTTACCAGCATCCGAGCCCCCGCGTTCGCCATGAAATTGCCGGCGCGCGGCGGGAAGAATTTCCCCAGATAGAAGGCCAGCCGCGTGGGCCAGCCTTTAGCAAAGAAAGCTTTCGCGCCCATCGATCACCTCAACGCCTGTGGCGCTTCGATCAAGACGGGCAGGCCCCGCGCCAAGCAGAATCCCAGCGCCAGCCACGCCGCGCCGCTCGCAATCAACCGGATCGTCAGGGCCGCCGCGTGGCCGCCGGTCTGCAGACTCAACGCCAATCCCAGCAAGAAAAAGGCCGCGACTTTCGCGAGGGCAAACGAAGTGCGCATCCATGGGGAGCTGACCAAAAAACGTCCCAGATCACTTTGGACAATATCAAAGGGGCGCAGTCCCTTAGCAGGCGCCACGGAGCGCACAGCGTCCACGACGACGCCGCGCGAGAGGACAACGAGCGGGATAATAATGGGGATCATATCCAAATCGGCAAAGACGACCCACAACACAAACTCCACCAAGCGATCCATCGCGATATCCAACACGCTGCCCAACACCGAGCTTTCGCCCCGGCGGCGCGCCCACCAGCCATCGAAGCTGTCCATCGCAATGAGCGCGATGATCAGGAACGCGGCGAGTTGTTGCGGCGCGAACGCCGGTCGATACAACAGGCCGATGATCAGGACTAACAGAGGTAGGCGCGCTAACGTCACCGTGTTCGCGCTCATACCGCGTCCCCTTCATCCTTGTTGAAGGTCATCGCGCCAAGATGATCCGGCAGCGCGCCGGCCTGCGCCAGCTTCTGCAATCCGCGCAGGGCCAGCACCGGCCGCACAAGCGCCATATCGGGCATCTCATCCAAGGTATAAAATTCCGCCCACGGCTGCGCTCGCAGTTCAACCAGCGGCCAGATCTTGGGCGCGAGGAAGTTGGTCAGCGCCGCCCGCGTCACGCGCAGCAACGGAACCTTTAGCCGCGAAAAGCCGCCGCCGCGCCAGCGGTTCAGCGACAGCAGATAGACCGCCTGCACGAGCGCGTCGGGCACCTCAGGGCCGCCGCCCAATCGCGGCGGCGTGAGGATGAAGAGGTAAGGCCATCCCGGCGCAAGATCAGAGAGCACCTCGATCTGCTGCTCCAAACCCAGCACGTAAGCGTGCCCGGCGGGCATAAGATGCACGTCACAGCGCCAGTTCTCGCGAAGATGACGACGGAGCGCCGGCAGCGGCGCGCGCGTCGCATCGGCCCGGATTTTGGCCGCGCCCACGCCGATGACGGGATGCCTCTCGACCGAGCGTCCCCAAAACTCGCGCTTTCCCAACTCAAAATAGAAAGCGTCGTCATCGTAGACAATGCCCGAAAGCGAGATCAAGCGCAAGCTGCGCTCCGCAGAGACAGCGTCGGAACGGTTTTTTAGTGTGGGAAATAGTTCAAAGAGATCCATATCCCTCCTTGCGGTTCACTTCCAGATGATCCCCGGCATTATACCATGCTCCCGTCTGTCGCTAAGCCCAGATTATGAGCGGGCTTCACCGCGCGTCACGCCCTGCATCGTCCCGGCGGCCAACGCAAAGAAAATCACCGGCATTAACAGGACCAATCCATAATTATGGAAAATCTCGATCACAAAGCCGTTGAGAATCGGGCCGACGATGGCGGCCAACTGCGAGGCCAGGTAATAAAATCCAGTAAACGTCCCGATGTTGGCGTCGGTATCGGACGTATCGATCACCATCGGCAGCGAGTTGATGTTGACCAACGCCCACGCACAGCCGCCAAGCCCCAGCAGGATACCGATCGCCGTCGCGTTGGGTGTGAAGTAGCCAATCGCCAGCAGCCCGGCGAAGATCAACAGCCCCATAGTGATGGCACGTTTACGCCCGATTCTGGCCGAGATATAACCGCTGGGGATGGCGAAAATAATAAAGGTGACATACGCCACGCTGCCCAACATCGCCGCATTGTTCTCCGTCAACCCGAGCACCTTGACGCCATAGGAGGTAAAGAAGGTCTCGATGGCATTATAGCCCACGAACCACAAGAAGATCGAGAGCATCAACAGAAGCAGGCTCTTGCGAACTTCCGGCGCGACCTGGCGCGCGTTTTTGAGGATGCCCAAGCCCACCTCCTCCTCGCGTTCCGGCGCGACGTCGCCATTCAGGTGGCGCGGCTCCTTCACGAAGAAGATCAACATCAACAGCGCGCTGAACATCAGCACACCAGCCACGATAAACGGCAGCGCGATGTTCAGCGCGTAGAGTTGCGCGCCCACCAGCGTGATAATCACACCGCCCAGGCCGCCCATTAAGTTGATGATGCCGTTGGCCTGGCTGCGCAGCGGCGACGGCGTCAGATCCGGCATCAGCGAGATGACGGGGGTGCGGAAACCAGCCATCGCCGTGATAAAGACGCCCACCGCCGCGATGAAGAGCGCCAACGGCTGGCGCAATTCAGCCGTTATCCCGCTCAGTTCCGGCGGGATGCTCTTCACTATCAAGGGAATTAAGAGAAAGGATAGAATGGAGATCGGCGCCAGCGTCACAATAAAGGGCTTGCGCCGCCCCAAGCGCTTGACCCACACGCGGTCGCTCCAGATCCCGATCAAGGGCAGCAAGAAAAGCGCGACGATATTATCTAACGTCATAATAAAACCCGTCCACGCCGCGCCCAACCCGAAGCCGTTCGCGCGCGTTGTCACATCAAAGGCTGGGTTGCCCGCTTGCAAAAAGATGGGGACGTAATCATTGTAGAGCTTCCACATCACGCTCAGGCCAAAAAAGCCAAAGCCAATCAGAAAAGTCTTCCCGTAGTCCAACTTTGGGGTTGAGGATTGAACTCCCGTTGTCATCTCTTCACTCCTAAACGAATTAATTTTTGGATTCAAATGGATGCACAAAGCAAGACACACAAAAAACCCAATGTCGAGACCTTAGCTGCCTCGACATCGGGTATAAGCAGAAGACAATCCATTCTATCAAAGCCTCTGCTGCAAAGCCTGCAAATCCTCCCATGCCGCTTGCGAAGCCAGCCGCGCTTGATCCTGCCACGTCGCGGGTTTAGCCAGCGATAACAGGCGCTCCGATGCCAAAATCTCTTCCAGGCGCGTCAACTCCGCCCGCGCTAAATCGGCGTAAGTCAGGATACCGGCCTGCCGGAGGATAGCGGCCATCTTCGGACCGATGCCCTTAATGCGCGTCAGATCATCGGGGGATTGCGGCGGCGCATCGTCATTCGGCGCCTCGTGCAGCCAATGGGTCAAATCGATGGTCGCGCGCGCCCGATCCGCCCTCCGGCACCGCCTCATCCGGCGCGCTTCACGCATCCCTCGAAGGATCAACGCCAACGGCACGAGCAGCAACGTCCCAGACGCTGCCGCCCAACACTGTCGTCGCGAGAGCGAACACACCGTTTCCTTCCCTAACATCCGCCGCATCTGCCTATCCCTAGACCGGGGGCCGCGCTTGCCACAGCAATTGCTCGCGCAACATCAAATCTGTGTTGCGAACTTTGAACGCCAAATCGCTGGCGATGTTGCGCATCAGGAGATAACCAAAGTGATGATCGGAATCACAGAGGCCCAGGAGACCATCCCGACTGATGGAGAGCACCACCGTCTTGTCCGCAGAGGAACGCGCTGATGCCGAGCGCATCCCCCGGTCGACCAACCCGATCTCCCCAAAGGTCTGGCCGGGCCACAACGTGGCGATGACCGTCGGCTCAATATCGTTAGAGTTGGGGTCTAACAAGCTGGGATCGATGACAATTTCCACGATGCCATCCACAATAATGTAGATTTCATCACTGGGAGAATTCTCCTGGACGATAATCCCACCTTTTTTATAGGATGACTCTTCACACAATGGAATAAGCTGCGTTAAATGCTCATCTGGAATTTCGTAAAAAATATCCACCTGACGTAACGTACTTAACAACTGCATTTATCCCTCCTTCTTCGATAAAATAACCACCTCTAACCGCACATAGATTAGGATACTCCAAACCTGCTCGAAAGTCAATGAATGAAAATCCCAAAACGAGCGTCCCATCCTGCCAAAAGAAAAAGCACCGACGGCTCCTTTAAGAGCACATCGGTGCATCACGCATCTCTAAATTGAGGTATCAAAGCTATAAGATTTGTACCTCATCTCCGCGCACAACCTCACCACCTTCGACCACCCGGCAGAAAATTCCCCAAATGGGCGAAATAGAAAATCCTCGGAAATTATAAGTATGGGTTAGATGAGGGACCTTGCCAATCTGCACAACCTCCAACAGCGTCGCTCCAACTCTAATTTTTGCGCCAAGACGCAATGCGTCCAATCGCACCCCAGCGACCGTCAAATTTTCGGCGAAAGATCCCGGGCTAGCATCAATACCAAAGCGCCGATTCGCCTGCTGGATACGTTCCAGTGCTAAAAGGCTCACTTCCCGTTTACCGAGGCCAGCGTGAGCATCACCGACCAATCCATACCCCGCGCGCAACTCACCTCGACCCACATCCACCTTAGGCTCAAGGCGGGTATCGCTTTTACAGATAGCCGCCAAACATCCCATACTTCATCCTCCAATAAAGCAAAAAGTGCCTGAGAATCAAATCCCAGGCACAATAAACCCTTTTCGAGTAAGAAAAAGCGAGAGTCTTGGCGATGACCTACTCTCCCAGGAGGCTGCCCTCCAA